>NZ_JBEAFZ010000036.1:0-15095 GCF_040062415.1 Klebsiella sp. GG_Kp173 | reverse complement strand
CACAACCCGCTACGGGGGAGACTTACCCGAAATCTGATTTATTCAACAAAGCCGTCTTACATTTCAAAGACTCTGCTCACCAGACGCATCTCGCCCAGGGGATCGCCATAATAAAATGCTGAAGCCTGGCCTTTGCGTAGTGCTCGCATCACCTCGATTCCTTTGATGGTGGCGTAAGCCGTCTTCATGGACTTAAATCCCAGCGTGGCACTGATTATCCTTTTCAGCTTACCATGATCGCACTCAATAACATTATTGCGGTACTTAATCTGCCTGTGTTCAACATCAGGCGGACACTGGCCCTCGCATTTCAGCAACGCCAGCGCGCGTCCATAGGTGGGAGCCTTGTCAGTGTTGATGCGACGGGGAATTTTCCAGCTTTTCACGTTGTTTAAAATTTTACCCAGAAACCGATATGCCGCTTTGCTGTTACGGCGTGAAGAGAGATAAAAATCGATGGTGCGTCCTCTGCTGTCAACGGCACGGTACAGGTAAGCCCATCTGCCATTGACCTTCACGTAGGTTTCATCAATGTGCCAGGGACAGAACCTGGAAGGGTTTCGCCAGTACCAACGCAGTCGTTTCTCTATTTCAGGTGCATAACTCTGAACCCAGCGGTAAATCGTGGAGTGATCAACGTTGACACCGCGTTCTGCTGTCAACAACGGGTAAAAAGTGATCCACTTACCGCCACCACCAACGGTTTAATATTGATCCACCTTGTTTACTCAGGATTAGCTTCAGCGATAACCCCGGCCTTTCGTTTCTGCTTCAGTCGATAGCTTTCCCCTTTTATTTGCACGACGTGTGAGTGATGTAAGATCCGGTCCAGCATCGCCGATGTCAGCGCTGCATCACCGGCGAACGTCTGATCCCACTGCCCGAACGGCAGGTTGGAGGTCAGGATCATCGCGCTCTTCTCGTAACGTTTGGCGATGACCTGGAAGAACAGCTTGGCTTCCTCCTGACTGAACGGCAGATAACCTATTTCATCGATGATAAGCAGCTTCGGGGCCATGACACCACGATTGAGAGTCGTTTTGTAACGGCCCTGACGCTGTGCAGTGGACAGCTGTAGCAGCAGGTCCGCTGCTGTTGTGAAGCGAACCTTGATGCCCGCCCGTACTGCTTCGTAGCCCATGGCTATCGCCAGATGCGTTTTTCCCACGCCCGATGGCCCCAGCAACACGATGTTTTCGTTACGCTCTATGAAGCTCAGGGATCGCAGCGACTGGATTTGCTTCTGAGGAGCGCCGGTGGCGAAGGTGAAGTCGTACTCCTCGAACGTCTTTACCGCCGGGAAGGCTGCCATCCGCGTGTACATCGCCTGTTTACGCTGATGCCGGGCCAGTTTCTCCTCATGTAACAGGTGCTCCAGGAAGTCCATGTAGCTCCATTCCTGATCCACCGCCTGTTGCGACAGCGCCGGCGCTGCGCCGATAAGACTGTCCAGCTGGAGCTGTTCGGCAAGCACCATCAGCCGTTGATGTTGCAGTTCGACCATCATGCGGCTCCTCTGCAGAACGTGTCATAGATGGAGAGCGGATGATGCAACGGCTGCCTGTCGAAGGTCATCAGGCTTTCATCAACCTGCACGTCATACTGTTTTTTCTCCGGTGGCAGTGCCAGCATGGATTGCTGTTCCTCCACCCAGCGATCGCAGGGGCGGGTCTGGATAGTTTCATGCTTACGTTGATTGGCCACATCGTACAGCCAGCGCAGGCCGTAACGGTTTGCGGTTTCAACATCGACGGTGATCCCCATCGGACGCAGGCGTGTCATTAACGGGATATAGAAGCTGTTGCGGGCGTACTGCACCATCCTCTCCACCTTGCCTTTAGTCTGCGCCCTGAAGGGACGGCACAGGCGGGGAGAGAAGCCCATCTCTTTGCCGAACTGCCACAGGGAAGGATGGAACCGGTGCTGCCCGGTCTGGTAAGCATCACGCTGCAGCACCACCGTTTTCATATTGTCGTACAGGACTTCCTGCGGTACACCGCCGAAGAAGCTGAACGCATTGCGGTGACAGGCTTCCAGCGTGTCGTAGCGCATGTTGTCGGTGAACTCGATGTAAAGCATTCTGCTGTATCCCAGAACAGCGACGAACACATGCAGGGGTGACTTGCCGTTTCGCATGGTCCCCCAGTCAACCTGCATCTGCCGTCCGGGCTCGGTTTCGAAGCGAACGACCGGTTCTGCCTGTGCTGGCAGGGTCTGTTTACGGATGAACTCTCTCAGGATAGTAAGCCCTCCACGATAGCCCAGCTCCATGATTTCCCTGGCAATAACGGTCGCCGGGATTTTGTAGGGATGCGCATCGCTGATCCGCTTAGAGATGTAATCACGGTATTCATCGAGCAGTGATGATGGTGCCGGGCGTAGTGAATACTGCGGCTTTTCAAATTTGGCTTTCAGGTGGCTGCGGACAGTATTGCGCGAAATACCCAGCTCCCTGGCAATGGCCCGGATACTCATTCCCCGCTTGTGCAGGACTTTAATTTCAATACGAATCTCAAAAGTGATCATAAGCTCCCCTGTATTCAGAGGAGCAGATTAACCCCTGGATCAATTTTCAACCGCTGGGGTGGATCAGTTTTGCACCGTTGGTAACATCTGCCAGCATCTCCTGCAGTTCACGGTAGCTAATGCCGTATTTACAGTACCAGCGTACCGCCCACAGGATAATGTCACGCTGAAAATGCCGGCCTTTGAATGGGTTCATGTGCTGCTCCGTCAGCAAAAGATGACGATAAGTTTATCACCTGCAGATTTTTGCAACAGTGCCAAAATTAGAACTGAAAGAGGGAAGACGGACCAGAAACACAATGATGCCTATTCGCGCTGGTTAATTGAACAGGCAGACAGAAAAGAAAAGGAAGAATTCTCGCGTTCGTTCAGCAGGTGACGCATTGACATCCACCCCGGCACAGTCCGCTGAAGGAATGGCAGTTCCGTTCACCACATTTGCTAAGACATCAGGACTTACTTTGTAATCTGGAAGTACATCGAAGTTGCAACAATAGTACTCTATTGCGTGACGTAGATTCGTGACGTATAGTTACTGCAACTTATTTGTTTATAACTACCGTCAGGTACAAAATTATGTCTCCCGTACAAGCTAAACAAAAGCAGCATGAACGCTACGAAGCCGTAGCGGTGCAGGTTTTGCGTGGTCGTGCCGGTTACAAACCTGCCGTGAAAAGCCGCTTCAGTAAGTCAGCTAGTAGCAAATTCGCTCATACTATCGCTTTTGCCTGATCCTGAACTTTGAGGCACAATAAACCATCATTCGCTGATGGTTTTTTTATGCCTGTTCAAGACGTTATTCCCCCCTATGAGCAGATGTACCTGCTAAATCAGCAGCTGATCTGCAACGCTGATCAGTTCAAACATGCCGTTATCACAGTTGGCGGTCAGGCTGTGCAATACTGGATATCCTATTATCATGCACAATACGGCGACAGATTGCCTGATGAGCGCCTCACCACATCTGTTGACTGCGACTACAGCGCCCGGAAAGATGATATTGCGGCTATAGCAAAAACGCTCAACGTTAAGACGTGGGAGAACAAAGACGGTCAGCCCCCATCCCTTGCGCAGTTTATGCTTATCGATCAGGATACACACGATATCAAACGGGATGATGGACGCTTATTTGCCGTACCGGATGCGCCTGACGAGCCAAATGTGGTGGATATTATCGACCGCCCCGGAGGCTTTGACCGTTCTGATTTTCAGGGGAAAAAGCTTTACCTGTATACCGCCCCGTTTTATGTAGAAGCAACCGGCCCCGGCATGCCTGAAATGAATGAAAAGGTAAGGGTATTGAACCCTGTCGCCTGTATGCGCTCGCGCTTTAGCAATCTGATTGCCTTGCGCCGTGATGCTGAAATTGAAATTGCGCGTATTAACGCGCTCAAGATCCCGTGTTATTTCTTTCTCATCGAACAGTTTGATGAACAGCCGTTCAAAGTTGCACGAGGAATCTTTATGGATTTATGGAGGCTCGCGAATGACGAAAGCTGTCTGCGCCATCAGGCCTTCTGGCATAGCTGGCAGGGGCCGCTTCTTGAAGGGCAACAAAGTAACAACATCACTCTGATTGATGTGTTGGAAGGCGTACATGTATACCTGGAAGGGCATCTTGATGACTTTGAAATACCGGAAGCCTTTGTCACCAAAGAAGTACCGCTAAAGCTCGCACAGCTGCGTGAACGCTGGGAGCGTTACGTGGTACTCAATGCTGAATGGGCAGCAAGAGGGCGCAGGGGATTTGAACGTAATCCCCGTGATGATTAGCCTCCTTTGGGCTGAAAAATTTGCGCATGTGCAAACCACCGGAGCACACGCTAATAGGCCGTTCAGAAGGTGAGCGTCAGGCCACTCTGAAAATTGCCCGTACCATGCTGCAGAACGGCATTGACCGCAATACTGTCATGAAAATGACCGGTCTGACTGAAGATGACTGGCACAAATCCGCCACTAATCCCCCTTTCCTGGCACTCACTGCCGGGCCATCAGTGAAAACTGGTGGCCCGGCAGGGAGGCACCAGACTCAGGCTCAGCCTGCCAGCCACAGCGATTTAACAGTTTCATTATCCCAGTTACGTTCCCTGTCAGACGTACTGTCAGCGGATTTGTCTGTTGGCCATTGTCGTCAAAAGCGGCATCAAGGTTTGTCCGTAAGAGATAAACACCGTTTACTCCAGGATTGAGTACCAAAGCATATCGTCCGGCCCATTCTCTGTCGCTCATTACGCGGTAATTCCAGCCCATGTCTTTCGCTGTTTCCAGCGCATACGTCAGCCGGAACATGTCGTTCTGTTCAGTCAACTCGCCGCTGCAGGAGCGCCAGACATAGCCCAGTTTGTCGGCCAGCTTAGCTCTCACACCCAGCAAACGCCCCTGATTCAGTAACCACCCGATATCCTGTGCCACATCGCGCGAGAATCGCCGTTGCTTCAGTGCTGCCGCGAGCCAGCGGGTGAGAAAGAGATTTTCCTGTGCGGGAGAGAGTTCTCCCTGCTCCTGTCTGGCCAGTGCCAGCGCGACCAGTGCACACCATGCCAGATGGCCTGTTTTTTCTGTCAGCGTCATAACAGATACCTCCCTTCAGTCTTACTGATTCCCTGGTCTTAAATCTCAGTTGTTCAGCTCTGTACAGTCGGTCTCAGCTGCCATGTTGCCCCACCAAAACAGGTCACACCGACCACCTGCTCCCAGGTTTCCTTCTGCTCCAGCAGCTTCTCCAGCGCATGAAAGTCCGCGCGCGAGAGCACAATATCTTCCCGCTCGCCGGGCGACTCCAGAATATACCCCTCAGGTATCCGCGTGGCCGATTCACCAGCCTGCCGTGAGGATATGCGGTAAAAGGTTTTGATGCATCCTCCGCGAGTGAGGGCATCGAGGATGATGCTTTCGGCAACGCGCATGACTGGCTCCGGTTAAAAGTGTTTCACGTCTTTGCCGGTGTGCAACTGGCGACGCTCATCATGCCGCGTAGTGCTTCCACAGACAACGGCTTTGCCTCATTGCCCCGGTGGACCATCGCATGGCAGTTCGGGCAAGGAATGCTATGGTAAATATAACCTTCCCCTTACACTCATGAAGCTTATGGAAGAATTATTCACTTGTCCGATATGTAAACTCTCATTTGGCCATAAAGCTAGGTTGAGAAAGCATATAAAAAAGCATACGAAATCCCTTGAAAAGAATCTCGCTAAGGCCAACTCAACCAAAAAGGCTGAGCATGAAAAGATGCTTATTCAGGAGAGGATTGCAAGGACAGGTAGCGCTTTTAAAAATGAATCGGAGAGAAATAAGTACTTTGAAAGAAGGCGTGCTGAAAACCCCATATTTGATATCGATACGCCGATCAGAAAGGCCTCGTTTATAGTGAATGCCGGTGCCTTTGGTTTGGGTAAATCCAGAAAAAACTAGCCGTTTTTTTGGCAAAAGCAGATCTAATGTCCCCGTGGTGAGTATATAAAAAATTACGGGGAGCTAAGCGACCTTCGTCTAGCTCTCTTCTTGTTTTTTTGCCGCAGCGGACTCTCGCGTGCGTCAGACACAAGTGGCGCAGGGGACGGGTTTTTGATGCGCGTCAGCGCATGGGAGGCGCCATGCGCCGGAGCCCCCCGCAGCGAAGCGAGGACGAAAAAAGCATTACGGCTTCAGCCGTAATACCCCCCCACACTTGTATCTAACAGTTTGTGGTGATTAGCTACCACCACTGAAGCAGAGTGAGCCGCGCCCTTCACTTAAGGTCAGAAAAGCCAGCACCGCTGAACCTTGATTTGCAGCATATGGCCCTCCGCTTCACCTTTCACGCCAGCACATCAGGTTGAACGGTTACCGGGAGCTCGACTCCGTATGTACAAGGCGAACAGGCGTGACGGTTTATGTGAGAGGAGTTTGACCATGTTTCCAGTCGGCATTGACGTAAGTAAAAACACCCTGGATCTTTGCATACTGTATGACGGTATCAAAGGACGCATAAAAACCCGTAACATCCAAAATAACAGACATTCAGTTGAAAATATTCTTCGCTGGCTCCGGCTCCAGCACTGCGGTCCTGAGGATGTTCATGTTGTGATGGAAGCTACCGGTGTTTATCACGAACGGCTGGCCACTGAGTTACATGATGCCGGTTTCCGGGTTTCTCTGGCCAACCCCCACCGCAGTCGGGAGTTTGCACGCGGCATGGGAATAATGACAAAGACGGATAAGGTGGATGCGTATATGCTGGCCTGTTACGCATTTCTTAAGAAGCCACACTACTGGGAGCCGCCGGCACCCGAAATAAGATATCTCGGTGCACTCCTGCGACGGCGGGATGTTCTGCTGGGTGATGCCCTGCGTGAGGAGAAAAGGCTGGAAAAATACCTGTCGACAGACACACCTGCAGATATTATCAGTTCCTGCAGGCGTATGGCGCAGCTTCTGCGCGAGGAGGTAAGTAATATCGAGCGGCAGATTAAAGCACATATCAAAGCCAGCCCTGCACTGAGGCGTGATTATACACTGCTGAACTCAATTAAATCGGTTGGTCCCCAGTTGGGGATGCATATGCTGGTCGTGCTTCGCAGCCATAACTTTGCATCAGCTGAGCAGGCTGCCGCCTTTCTGGGCGTGGTGCCGATCGAGAAACGCTCAGGCACATCGGTCCGGAGCCGACCGCGGATGTCGAAAATCGGCCCCCCTCAGTTGAGAGCGAAGCTTTACATGTCCGCCCTGTGCGGAAAAATCTACAATAAGCGAATGCGTAATATTTACGATGAGATGTGCCTGCGGGGTAAACCTAAAATGGTAGCCATTGGCGCGCTGATGCGGAAACTGGTGCACTGGTGTTATGGCGTCCTGAAGACCGGAACCGTTTTTAATGACGAAGGTCTGAAACAAGTACTGTCAACCTGACTATACCTGGCTGGCATTAAACTCAATGTAACGCTCACAGCAGTAAGTGAGCGCAGTCCGCTATGAGCGAAGAGCGGAAGTTGGCAGTTGATCTCGCAGCTAAATAGTCGCATTACTAACATTGCGGCGTGTTAATCAACGGGGAGCAGGTCACGGTCTCGCCTTTTCGCCTCACTGCGTGTTGATGCCGAGTAGGTTAATTAACTGCTCGACAATCTTGTCCTCATCGAGAACCAGATTCACACTAGCCACCTGTAATTGTTCCTTGCCTGCTAGAATCCTATAGCCTGCATTCAGAGGTTGCGTTCCCAGACCTGCATGATGTGGATAGAGAAGCATAACTTGTGGGCATTGATAAATCCGTGCATAGGCCATCATCTGGTAGACATCAGCCTGCGATATGCCATGCCTGGCATCTTCGGGATGACGACCAATACGCTTCCATTTAGTGTCTATCATCATAACAATCTGATGGTTCCGCTCGATAAGCAGATCTGGTCGGGTCTGGAAGCGTGGTTTGCCTTCTTTTACGTCCTCGATCAGACAGTATAACCTGCCTGCCTGTGCACGAACCGTCCATTCCGTACCGCGTACAGCACGCTTCGCCAGCGCCGCTATATATGCCTCGAACAGGTCGTTCATTGGGAAAAGCAGTGTAATCCCGTTCTGCGCTCGTTTATCGTGGTGTGTAGCTTGCCAGTCGCGTCGCAGGAGAAGACGTGCCAGATTGTAGAGGGCTTCCCAGCGATGATTGGTTCGGTCGATCCGTACCTGTGACCACGGCAGATGACTGAAAGGGACGTCGCTAACACCCGATAACAGGATGCGCAATTCATTCAGACGACAGAGCGTATCAGCAGCGCGGGCATAATGGTGAAGCAGAACTACACACGCCTTCATAATTCGAAGCAGGGCGGTATCAGCCGACAGTTCGTCGTAACGACAGGCGAGACGGTCGGGGCGGACGGCAAGCATAGTGAATTGTCGTTTGATATTGAGCCTTCCGCGCAATGAGGGCAAATCGTCTTCCTGTGCCAAATAGGTGCGCGGTAATCCCCGATGTACTTCAGATAAGAGTCGCTCGGCGAACAAGCGGATGAGTATCTCAAGTAAGCTTTCAGCTTGTCTCGCCATTGTTGCAGCCTGTCCATTGCCGAGTTTAAGGCCGAGGGCGACATCAAGCATACGTATCAGGCGATTGCGTATTGTGGCGTCCGGTTCTATCGTCTCGTCGTCGAATTTGGGCAGGATCTCAAGGCTACATCCCGGAGCGGCAATGACCCCAACCATTTGCCCGGCAATAATTTTGTTATGGCGATCGATTAAGATATTAGTACCGTGCTGATTTGCCAGCGGATGCTCGCGCGCCGCCGTAAGCAGCGCGTTAGCCTGAGGGCGGGTAAAAGCATGAGGAGCGTTTATGCTGCTTTCAGTGTTCACACAAACACCACCCCATTCGCGAACCGTGAGGTGCGTCATTCTTTCGATTCACCAGCCACCTCAAGATCGGTGACATTTAACGTTCTGGTTTTGCCTATCAGTCGATCAAAGGCGTCATTTCTGAACGGTGCACGTACCGACCAGCTTGATAATGGTTCCCCCTCTATTCCGGGTGGCGGTAAAATCTGCGCTTCCTGCATAAAACCATCGCCCAGCACTGCCGCGATTCGGCTCCAGTCCTCGAAGAAATACTCTTGTAACAGCGGTATGACCTTATTGCGCACTGCATCTTCAACTTGTGCCCTGGATTCACAATTGATAAAGAAGGCGTGTCCAATGCGATATTCCCGACCTATAAGATATTCAATACGCTGGTTGATGGTGGTAAGAACGGCTTTGAGATCGATCCCCTCTACTTCACTTAGCAGGGTCGCGTCGGGAGCCATTTCCCGGAAGTTGAATCGCCGCCTTAATGCTGTGTCGAGCAATGCGATGGATCGATCGGCGGTATTCATGGTGCCTATGATATGAAGGTTTGCGGGGATGCCAAAATCTTTCTTTTTCGAATAAGGCAGAGTTACGGTGAGTGCATCAGGCATTCCAAGGCGTTTATCCGGCTCAATTAACGTAATCAGTTCACCGAACACTTTCGAGATATTTGCCCGGTTGATCTCATCAATAATGAGGACGAATTGTTCTGGTTGTCCTTTAACATCGGAACTATTATCCAGGTTCTCTGTACTCGAGAGCAGTCTGCCTAGCGCCGGGATATTCACACGACTGGTGGCAATGGAATAGAGCGTCCGCATGGTGAAGTTACCATCGATAATTGTATCGAGTGGCAGTGGTTCATCAAGGGTCAGTAGCCAGCGAACTGGGCGGCGGTGGGCATAGTAACCTTCGGCTTCAGGAACGAAATAGTAATCACCAGTTATTTCAGCGATAGCGCGAAACGCAGTGTTCCCGTAAGGGACAATCACGATATCACCAGGCTTCATTTCGCAACGGAAGGGATAGGTTTGCGTCCAGTTACTAGGCGTCAGATTCCCTGGATTTTGCTTGATCCATTCATCATGAATCGCGTTGAACGATGAGAATCTATCCGCGCTCCAGTCTATGGTCCCACCCCACCCCAGAGCGATATACCCATTGTCGCGGGCATCTTCATACACATCGTCTTCGGTGCCAATTGTCCCTTGCCCCATTTTCCAGAAGCGTTTCTTGGATAGTTGCAGTGCCGAGGCATCTGTCTGTGCACGGGGTTGTGTTCTGGCCTGATCGGCAAGGGCACAAATTTCTCTGAAGAGCCCCGGCGTAGGCATGAGTCTGAATCCAGCAGACGAAGACTCATCTTCACCGATTTCTGGACGAAGACCCTCAACGAAGGTTTCGTAGTCATAGCTCTGGTGGAATGTGACGAAAGAGATTCTCTTTTCTGCCATCAGTTCGTTATAGCGCGCCATCAGGGCCGCACGCCCATCTTTTGAGTTCGGATAGGCATCTTTGCCATCGCAGAGCGCTACGGCTTCCCTCGCCGTGTGATAGGTCTTTCCGGTACCTGGAGGACCGTAAAAAATAAGGTTAGTCGGAGTTGGTTTAGTCTGGGCCACCAGTTCGCTTCCTTCCGTAAGGATGAACGTATATTTCCGGGTTGTGCTCTTTTTAGGCCCTTCCGTCACCGGAGGGGGAACATCCGCTAGTTCCTGAAATTTTTGACCATCAAGAGCTTGACAGATGTTCGGCCATCCCTTGTCGAGACCCATTTCAGTATTCAGAGGACCAACTACCAGGGTGACACTTGCGTCACCTCGCTCTCTGGCTGGGGTGATGTAGTTTTCAAGGACATAATCCCGAATTTCGTCGGCCTGAGAGTCATCACCGCTCAGAAAACGTCCATATTGTCCGAGCCAGCTATTCCAGTTGGACAATCGGTTAAGCGGTTGCTCTGATTCAGGCATTAGTAACCTATAGTCATTGCCGTTGTCTTTGGCATCACGGCGAATCTCTTTGATCCGCTGCCGCAATTGCGCAAATCCATCCGCCTGGTAGGCTGCATCCAGATCTGCATGAGGAGAACCAAGTGCTGCGAGATTTTTTTCTATAGTTTTGACAGCATAAATACGGGAATTGAGGCCTGCTTGCGTTTTGGCGCCTCTGCTCTTCAACCATTCCTGAAATTCAACTTCGAGCATTTCCGATGCCCTCTCATTTTCGTTAACTTACTGATAGCTATCATTGTGGATGATGGAAGGGGCAGTACTGCAACTCTTCGCTACAGATTGCCAATACTATTAATCTTCCTTGCTGATTGTCTCGCTTGCGGGGCGAAGGGTTTGACCAACCTGACATAGCAGACAGGCATCATCCTCGAATGTAATGGTCCCTCAGGAGTGCAGCCCAAGCGCTGTGTCGCTTACCGTAAACATAGCACTATGGATGCCTCGGTCAAGGTATGTTTTTCCATAATTTATTGATAAGAAACAATAATAGTTATTATGTAATGATTTGAACCTTTATGAGCCTTTTAATAAATCGTCATGTCCAAACTATGTAGCAGCTGAAGGTGGAAGTGTGGACAAATTCCTGGACCTTCAGGAGTTAATTTATGCATTCATACGAGGACCGGATTCGGGCCGTCGAACTCTATTACCGGTACGGAAAGAAAGCCTCCGTTGTCGTCATGGAGCTGGGATATCCTTCCACAAAACAGCTGGGCCGTTGGGTTCGGATTTATGAAGAGAAGGGCGATTTACCCAGGGAATTAAAACCAAGAGAACGCTATTCACGTACACAGAAAATTGCTGCTGTTGAGCATTATCTTACTCACGGTGGTTGCCTGTCGTACACTCGCCGAGCCATCGGCTACCCCAGTAACGAAATTCTAAAGCGCTGGATTGAAGAGTTTTACCCAAATGCGCGTCCCCTGGTCATTCGCTCAGGCACAAGCAAATGCTTCAGCCCGGAAGAGAGGTCTCAGGCCGTCCGGGAGCTCTGTAACCGACGTGGAACCGCGCGTAAAGTTGCACAAAGCATAGGCGTCAGCGTCCCGGTCCTGTACAAATAGAAGAAAGACCTTATCAGTGACGAGGCTTATCAATCCATGCGCAAACGAAAGGCAGCCCCTCAGGATAAAAATCAGGATATTTTACTCGGTGAAATCCAGCGTCTCAGGAAGCAGGTTCATCAGCTGGAGCTCGAACGTGAAATACTGACAAAGGCGAATGAACTGATAAAAAAAGATCTGGGCATCAGCTTTCTGAAACTGAAAAACGGGGAGAAAACCCTGATAGTTGATGCCCTTAAGAAAAAGTACCCCGTTGCTGAGTTGCTAAGCGTTCTGCAACTTGCCCGCAGCTGTTATTTTTACCACAAAGCCAGCAAACGTCTGTACGATAAGTATGCGGAAATACGCGTGATCATGGCCGATATCTTTGAGGAGAATTACCGCTGTTACGGCTACCGGCGCCTTCACGCGATGCTTCGCAGTAACAACAGGGTTATTTCTGAAAAGGTTGTCCGCAGACTGATGGCAGAAGAGCAGCTCGTTGTTAAGCGCACCAGGCGACGACGATATAACTCTTACTGTGGCGAAATCGGTCCGGCACCGGAAAATTTACTCGCCCGGGATTTTAGTTCCTGCAGGCCAAATGAGAAGTGGCTGACCTATATTACGGAGTTCCAGCTTCCGGCTGGAAAAGTCTATCTGTCGCCGGTTATCGACTGCTTTGATGGCCAGGTTGTAAGCTGGTCGATAGGAACACGCCCGGACGCGACGCTGGTGAATACGATGCTCGATGACGCACTCGATACGCTCAGCGAACATGATAAACCGGTGATACACAGCGATCGTGGTGGCCATTACCGGTGGCCGGGCTGGCTCGAGCGTATCAACACCTCCGGACTTATAAGGTCCATGTCGCGCAAAGGATGCTCGTCGGATAATGCTGCGTGTGAAGGCTTCTTCGGGCGTATCAAAAACGAAATGTTCTATGGCAGAGACTGGGCGGGTATCACGCTGGAAAAATTTATCTGCTTCCTGGACAGGTACATACGCTGGTATAACGAGAAACGTATCAAGCTATCATTAGGTGCAATGAGTCCTGTGAAGTACCGGCAGCATCTTGGGATCACAACATAACAGTCCAAGAAAACATCCGCAGCCCCAAAAGTGACATTACTAAATGGTTCTAACAAAGCCTGTCTAGCCAATGTTGAAATGTCGTATTTAAAGCCAAGCTGAAGTGACGTCTGTGGTCAGTCCGGCCAATACCTTCTTCAGTCTGATTCAAGGTTTGAGGACGGGCGAGGGTGCCAGGTTTTCTCGGCAATCATCATTTTCCGCACGGTCTCTTTTGAAATCCGGACACCGTATTCTGTGGTCAGAATTCGCCAGATGGCTGACGGATTCATATCCCGGCCGCGTGAGCGAATAAGCTGCAGTGCCTGATCTCTGATGGTGGTGTTTAACTGATGATTGCCTGGCTTTCCACGGCGCCGGCTGACCAGACCGGCTGGCCCCAGCTCGCGGTAGCGTTTAATCAGGCGGGAGCACTGACGACGGGTGAGCTCCATGGACTCTGCCACTTCTGCCAGCGTAATTTCCCGCGCCATATAGGCTTCAATCAAATCCAGGCGTAGCGCTTCGTGAAGTGTCAGGAGCACTGGTTTGTTGTCGTCCATTTTTCTCTCATCTGTCGGCCATATCAGATCCGCAGGTGAGGGAAGGGCTCATCGCTTCAGGCTGGGGATAAAATCCTGCGGACTGGCCAGCACCGGGTTGATCGCCCTGAGCTCTTCCAGTGCACGCTCCTGAGCGCACCTGCGGGGCATTTTTGTACTGCGCATTCGCTTTCCTTCAGCCTCCAGCTCTTCCTGTTTCTGCTGTGCCAGCCTCAGAACGGCACCCAGTCGTTTGTTATCAACAACCGCCCCCAGATCAACGCAGGTCAGTTTATCGAAAATCTTATAACCCAGTGGCCGGTGCTGATGCCGGAAAGTAATGCTTCCGTCAGGGTAATCATAAACGGTAATTTTTTCACCTGCTATGCGCGTATTTTGTTCGGTGGGTTCAATGATATACATCACTTTATCATACTGAAAAGTCAGTGCTTTCGATAAGGTCCGCAGCTCCTGCCAGGCGAAGATATCATTCAGCTCCAGTGGACTCTGTGTGACCGCACGGTGCAGATCTTTAGGGTATTTTGCCGGCCGGGAGAAACGACGGTTAAAATCAGACATGAAATGTTCAATCCACTGATTGGCTTCAGCAACCGAGCTGATGTTCTGCAGGCGCATCTCTTTAATCAGGCGATCCTGCAGGGTTTTATTGACCCGTTCCACGCGACCTTTTGCCTGGCTGCTGTTGGCACAAATCAATTCGATCGCCAGTTCCCGGAGAGCCCGTCCGAACTGGGTTGTGCCGGTACGTCGGCTTTCGGGTCCGCTGACCCTGAACACCGCATGCTTGTCGCTGTAAAATGCGACAGGTTTACCATGTTTATCAATGTATTGCCGGGTAGCCATCATGTAGTCAAACGCGTTTTCTGAATCACAGAATCGCAGGTGCATCAGGCGACCGGTGGCGTCATCCATGAAGACCAGAAGACAGCATTTTGGGGCTCTGCCTTCGAACCAGTCATGGTGAGAGCCATCGATCTGAACCAGTTCGCCGAGACAGTCGCGACGATAGCGCGGCTGGTAAACCCGGGTTCGCCGGCGGGAATGAGGACGCCAGAGACCGTCGGCTGTCATCCAGTTACGGATGGTTTCAACGGAGAGATAAATATGATGGCGTTCAGCCAGTTTTTCGGTTGCGAGCGTTGGGCCAAAATCTGAATAGTGGCACCGGATCAAATCCAGGGCTTTACAGCGTGTTTCTTCATCGATCCGGTTGTTTGCAGGACGTCCACGGCGGGAAGATGCAAATGCGGTTGCGCCATCTGTCCGGTACAGACGCACAAGACGCTGCACCTGACGAACACTGAGCTTAAGTATGTCTGCTGCGTCGCGCTGAAGCAAAGCCCGGTCAAATACTCGCTGAATGATGCCAAGCCGGTAAAGTTCTTTGTCTGTCATAGTCACCAACATAAGATCGCGGTCCTGTGCTGAGCAAAATGAAGGCTTAGCGTACACGACGCGTGTGAATTGTGCTGAGACGACAATAACGCTTTGTGCTGGCAACATCTGTCAAGGCTCAATTGAAATGTCCGTTATCCAGCTCAATTAAAATGACCACTTTG
>NZ_JBEAFZ010000035.1:0-17349 GCF_040062415.1 Klebsiella sp. GG_Kp173 | reverse complement strand
TAAACTCGCTGCCGTTATCTGTCTGAATACGTACCGGCAGGCGCTTGCCCAGCACACGTAATTTGCGGTTTTTTTGATTTCCGGCGAAACTACAGGGTCATCCGCGAGATGCATTCAATCAGTACCTCTCATACAGCCATAAAGCATTGAAGAAATGTCGTTATAATGTTAATTTGTATATGTGGTGAATCCCCCTATGCGGAGGGGCATTGCCAGTCTGAATCATTTTTGCGCTTTGCGAGTCGTCCGTGGGCTGGCGGCGGCTTACCGGGAGGCACCCGGCACCACATTTTTTATTACAAATGAATATAGTTACTCATTAAAATACATGCAAGTGTGATGTATCTACTGTTCTTTTACTTTGGCCATAGATAGTCATAGACAATGAAAGCGATGTTTGCTGATAATAAATCCTGAACTATTTTTTGAATGAGCGTTGATTTTTTGAAAGGTTGCTGTGTACGACTGTAATCTCATGATGATCAGCGCTCATTCAAAAGCATTCCGTTAAATTTGATTAATCTGGATGATTTTTTTAATAAAGTACCTCTTTTTTCAAAACCTCGCTATGACAAATTTATATAACTGTATAATTACTTCGTGAAGGTCGCAAAATGGTGGGCTGCTTCATTTCAGATTTCCGGGATTATCTGCGGCTTTATTTATTCCGCAGACTCTGAGGCTTTTTCCCTTTATGCATAGCGATATACATAATCAATACAGACTCACCGAGGCTGAATGCCGTGCGCTACCTTTGGCGCACGTTGTTTGCGAGGAACCCTGAGAGCGGCTTTAACCATGAGAGACCTGACAGTTTCTTTGGATAGTGAACATGGTGTCGTTCTGAAAGTTTCTCACACGCCAGCGTCTGCCCGAAGTCGGTATAGCGCTACAGATAATATCGAGCGCATACTGTGCAAGACCTTCAGACAGCTGGTTATTGCTGGGTTTTTCACGACGACGGTTAGCCATACCAAGCGGCTAGGTTAGGTATAATGCGACGGAAGACGTCGGCACTGAGTTCATCGGTGATACCCAGGCGATGAGCGGCCATCTGCGTGATCAGATGCCGGTCGACGATGTCCTGAATGATTTTGAGTCGGTTAACCTCATCCAAAGTGCAAAACTCCGCTGCATGAGTCGTCATGAGAATCCTTTGATAGTTAATCTACGTGACGGACATCTCAATTTAGTTACTACAAAACTGTTATTGCAAGCTTAAAATGTCACCTGATTCAGCCAGTTAGAAATGTCACCTTAAGAGATGTGAAGAGAGAGAAGGTGGTTTATGTCAGAGGAAAGCAGGCATGAATAACTTCCATGCCTGTGATGAGAGGCTATACCAAAAAGCTCTTATTCGCCTTTTTTATGGTCGTGTTCCTTCAGCCCGGGATGCTTTGGCTTGTTTTCCGGAGTGACACGCCTTCTTTTATCTTCTTTGCCAGTTGATTCAGCAATCGGCTTTGGGCCAGGTTTAATACCCATAAAAATCTCCTTGAGTGACAAACAGATTCATATTTACGAACTGTGGCAGTAATGCCAAATATGAAATGAGGGTCATGGTTATAAAACCAACTGACGTGTTTTCAGAAGCTTGCACTCCATCACACTGCTAAAGGTAAAAAAGGCTTTGTTGAATAAATAAGATTTCGTGCGAACGACCCTGTAGCTGGCTGGATTTTCAGGCAATACGCACGCTTTCTGGCATCCCAGCCTTTGTCATCCTGTTCAACGCACGCACCATGGCCATAGCTTCCGCTACCTGACCATCGTAGTCACGCAGCGTCAGTGAATCTCCCAACAACTGCTTCATTCTGTACATTGCCGTTTCCGCTATCGAGCGACGGTTATATTCCGTTGTCCATTTCCACCGTGCATTGCTTCCGCTCAGCCTCTGATTAGCAACGGTACGGTTGCGGTCTGCGTACTCACCGGGCCAGTAACCTGCTCCTTTTCGGGGAGGAATAAGCGCGCTGATTTTTTTGCGGCGCAGTTCATCGTGACAGAGCCGGGTGTCGTAAGCCCCGTCTGCCGCGGCTGCCCTGATTTTTCTGTGAGTCTGCCGGATAAGGCCCGGGAAGGCTTCTGAGTCCGTGACGTTATTCAGCGACAGGTCTGCACAGACAACTTCATGTGTGTTGCTGTCAACAGCGAGATGCAACTTTCGCCAGATACGACGGCGCTCTTTGCCGTGCTTTCTGACTTTCCATTCGCCTTCACCAAAGACCTTCAGCCCGGTGGAATCAATCACCAGGTGTGCGATTTCACCCCGGGTGGACGTTTTGAAACTGACATTAACCGACTTTGCCCGCTTACTGACACTGGTGTAATCCGGGCAGCGCAACGGAACGTTCATCAGGGCAAAAATGGAATCAATAAAACCCTGCGCAGCCCGCAGGGTCAGCCGGAATACGCGTTTAATCACCAGAACGGTGGTGATGGCGAGATCAGAATAGCGCTGGGGCCTTCCTCGTGATGAAGGCGTTGCCGACTCATACCAGGCCTGAATCGCCTCATCATCCAGCCAGAAAGTGAGGGAGCCACGGTTGATGAGAGCTTTGTTGTAGGTGGACCAGTTGGTGATTCTGAACTTTTGCTTTGCCACGGAATGGTCTGTGTTGTCGGGAGGATACGTGATCTGATCCTTCAACTCAGCAAAAGTTCGATTTATTCAACAAAGCCATGGTTATTACAACGCATACCGCCCTCATACGACCAATGGTGGTTTATCGCCTTGCTTACATGAAGAAAAATGGAAACAGATTATTCCGGTGTCTTGATTTTGTGATCCACTACATGCGAGATTAGACTCAATCGAGAAATTCCGTCAGGAATCTCCGTAACTGTCGGCTACATTCAACCGGAGCCATGTGAGTTTGTCCTTCAAGAACATGTAGCTTGGCGTCTGGTATACCATTTCGGGCAGCTTCCATCATGCCGTCGCCAAAAAACTGATCCAGTTCCCCTCCGATAATCAATGTCCTTGCTGTGATCGAGGTCAGATCGACTGGCTCAGCCTGCATTATCAATTGAAGATATCGCACAATAACGTCACCGGAGTTCATTTTTTCTGTAAGTTTGTTGCAGTCCACCCAGAGCTTTATCTTCAGTAACAAATTTAGTAGGGGATTGCGGAATATTGCCGCAAAGTCATTGATCAGCTCGTAGTACTGCTCCTGTTGGGCGAACTGGATTTGTCGATTTATCCTGTGTTCGCCGTTCTCGCTGAACTTGTGAGCGCTCGCCACCAGAATCAGCTTCTTAACCCACCCTTCACGCGCTGCCGCAAGCTTTGTCGCCAGCAATCCGCCATAGGATATCCCTATGAGCGAAAACGCCGAGACCTTCATGTCTCTGATGGCGCGCTCATAGTCTGTCACAATCGTTTCAATCGTCGCCTTTGCTTCGGGCTGCTGATCGTAGCCAATTAGGATGAAGCCCTGTGTTGGCGGCAACATACGTGCGACACGCTTTGCGTCCCGGAGCATCCGGTCAAAGCTGTGTTTGCGTACAAAACCTTGCCCACCGTTGATCACGATCACGGGATCAGTTTGATCACCCATGCGAATATAGGGAATTCTTTCGAGCAAAAAGCCGGTCTTAAATTTGGTCATGATCATCCTCAGCAGCAATAGCTGCTTTCACCAGTACATTGGCTGTTGGGTTATTTATCAGCGTTCTGCCGGGCAATAGCTTGCGCTAGAGGTGGCATCGTCAGCTCTATCCGGATGCAAACACGGCCATCCCGTGTTCTCGATACCAAACCGGCATCGCAGATCTCGCGGCGCAGCAAGGCGTTATCTCCGAAACTGTGCCACGCTTTCATAAGTGCGTCCACCTCGGCTTCCGTCAGTTTCGTCCGGCCGGCAAGCGAGACCAAAGCACCCATAGAACCGATATCTGATCCGAACGTTTGCTTGGAAAGCGCGTAAGAACACCATCCTTATCAAAGCATCGGGTCACACGCTCCACGCTCGCTCGTCAATAATAGGGTGTTTTTCTTCCTTTACGGGGTTTGAGGGCCAATGTAACGAAAACGTACGCTAAGAAGCTAATTCATTGTTTAAATTTAAGTTTAACGTTCTCAGTTCTCCCTTCAAAACATCCTCCGGTAGCGTGAACGTATAATGCCCCAGCATATTGATATGCCCGTGCATCAGTGGGGATATCTAGGCTGGTCGCTGCTTATGGATGAGCGTCTTTAGTAGAAGTTCCGCAGATCTCCCCAGTGCGAACCTCGCACGTCACTCTGTGACGCATTTGGTCAGTTAACGCTTGTTCTGGATAATGGCATTCCTGGATTCAATGTCGTGCCTGTAGTTTGCAGGTACGGTGTTAATCAATGGCCGTGAACACATCTGTGATGCCAGCTGGTCACCCGGACGAGCGGCGTGTTAATGTCCTGAACATCGAGGCCAAGGGCTTTCTTTATTCTGGTTTAAGTATGTCTAAGTCTCTTAAAAGTGATGTTAGTGAACTTACTGGTCCGCTATGACTTATGCCCGAGCGAGTTATATCCCAAGGCATGGCATCATCAGTGCAGTAATCTCCAGCACATTGCATATCAAAATGTTTATCTAACAAACCAATAGGTACCCAGACATAAGGTAAATCTCGCAACAAATTGGGTACGGTAGAACCACATGTCGAGCAAAAATCCGTACGGTAACCAGTTGATTTACACCATGAGAAAATGCCGCTATCTCCTTGGGTCCAGAAGAAATCATTGGCATTTATAATAGTCGCGAGATTATAACCAACCCCGCTTTGCTTCCTGCAAAGCGAGCAATGGCAACGATAAAACTTTGATGGAATTACCGATATTTCAAATGCGATTTTTCCACATAAACATGAACCTTTCATTTAAATCCACTCTGACCTTTTTGTTACTACCTTTGATGGATAGGGTGACTGATGTGATTGGCGTCATCCGGCTGGAGGGAGCCGGATGACGGGATACTTTAGTTATTATTTTTGATTCAAATTTACGACAGCTTCACGCAAATAAGCCAGTAGTGGTGGTGTAAGCCAGGTGCCTTCGCTCAGCGTGGGTTCCTGCTCCATTGCCTGGCGGATTTTCATCTGCGTGGCTGGATTTTCACCGGCGTAAGAACGGAACAGCGCCAGCCAGTCGGCGGCCACTTGGCGGGCATGTGCGCTGTCCGGTGCGATGCCGTCGTTGAGGGCTGATTGGAGGCGAGCGATCAGCGCCGGCCACTCCTGCATGCGGTCGAAATAGTGTTTGCGGACATAGGCATACTCTTCTTCGGACAGATATTTCTGATAAATTGTCAGCTTGGTTTCAGCAAATGCACGGGTGATATAGTCGGTCATGGCCGGCGTGATACCGATCTGTTCACGCATTGACGGCTCATCGGCGTGCATGGCGTTCAGACGCGTGAGAAACGCCGGATTGCCGGCAGTGTCGCGCTCCAGAGTTAGCATCCAGCGGCGCGCGATGCGCTGCGCCTGCGGATCCTCCGCCGGCGTGCCGTTTGCCATCAGTTCATGCACCTGCTGTACCATTGCCGCCCATTCTTGCTGGCGTTGCGTATCGGCCTGATAAAACGGCAGCTGCGCCAGTTCATCAGCAGTGAAATATTTATCATACATAGTCATTAACTCCAACGTTGTCAGCCAGTCGTTCAGTTCCGGATCATCGCCCGCCGTCAATTGCAGCTGCATCGTCTGCAGGCGAGCGCGCAGCGCGGTGATTTGCGCCAGTTGCTGGTTCAGCATGGCAATCTGCCGCTCAAGCACCGTTGGCAGCGCCAGATCCGAACGTTCCAGAATCGCCCCGACCTCGGCCAGCGTCATTCCCATGCGGCGTAGCGCCTGGATATGATGCAGACGGGCGATATCGGCCCGGTTATACAACCGGTAGCCGGAGTCGGAGCGCGCAGAAGGGATCAGCAAACCAATATTGTCGTAGTAGTGTAGTGTGCGAACGGTAATACCGGAACGGCCTGCCAGTTCGCCGACTTTCAGTAACATAGTATGTTCCCCCTTTGTGCGAGCAGAGAGACTAAAACCTGACGCGGCGTGAGGGTCAAGCGGGGAAATGTTTTTTTATCGTGGGAAACGAGAAAGACTGGTTTGCAGGGGTTCAATAAAGAGTTTTTAATTGAGAGGGCGAGGCGCTGACCTGTTTCCCGCAGTCTGCAAAGTAGATCTAGGGGTCAGTTTGGATATCGAAAATTATTGTACGTTAAGGTTGTTTTTTGACCTTCCGACTTTAGCTGGCCTCAGCCGCCGAAACTTACCTGAAGCCGGTATCCGGTTGCTTTTCCAGATATAATCGCCTGTCAGATTGATGTGTTCCCAGCCTAGCGGGGACAAATGCGATAGCAGTTGCTCGTTGATCTTCACCCCTTTACGCTTCAGGACATCGACCGCTCTTTCCATATAAACGGTATTCCACAGCGAGATAGCTGCCGTCAGCAGCGTCAGTCCACTGGCGCGGTAGCTCTGATTTTCCGGTTTACGATCCCTGATTTCACCTAAATAACTGATCCTAATACCGCTACACTTTAGCCAGCCCGTGTTTTCCACCGGGGAATGGGCTGACGGTATCCATAAAGTTATGAACCTTTTTCAACAGTTGCCACATTGAACGGCACTGGTGATTTCGGGTTATTGTCTCATGAAGCGCCTGCCACAACCGTTCGACATGATTGACCCATGGCGAGTAAACCGGCTGATAAATGACCCTGAACTTCTGGTTTGCTTTCAGCCAGCGCAACGTTTCACGGCTTTTGTGGATAATGTAGTTATCGACAATGAGCGTAATCGTTTTTGCCCGCCGTTATGTCGCCTTAAGATGTTTTAACAGTCTGATAAATAAAGATGAACCTTTACTGTTTCCACCTACGTAGCTGACTTTTCCCGTACCGCTGTGCAGCGCACCGGCAAGATAGTACTTTTCATTCTGGCCCGGTGTGACAACACGTTTTTGCTGCCCGCGTAACTGCCAGTCAGCACCGATTTTCGGGTTGAGATGAATATCCACTTCATCTTCGTAAAACACGGGATTTTCCGCACTGCATTTCGCCAGTGCTTCATGGATAGCGACCATTTTTTCTTCTTTGTGTGGGTCACGGATACGCAGTGTCGGCGCTGCTCTGCGCCATACCAGCCCGGCAGCAGGTAACCATCTCCGGATGGTTGAGGCATGTAGCGGACAACCGGTGACATCACGGATTTTTATCGCCAGCAGTTCGGTACTCCAGCGGGAACGCTGATAACCGAAATCGCCGGGAGAATGCTTCACAAGCTCACGCAGCAATGCGCAAATATGTTCGAACGGCCAGCGCCTGCCACGTCCTGACGGTAATGACTTCAGGCCTTCAGCACCAGACAGAGTGAACCAGTTAATCCAGCGACCAATCGATGAGCGTGCACAGCAGAGTCTTCTGGCCACATGACTGACGCGCTCGCCCCGGTGCAACATCAGCATGGCGGTCAGTCTGCGGGCATAATTTTTATCACGCGTTTTATGGATAGCTTTCTGCATCAGGCGTCGTTCGTCACGGGGAATTGGTGCTATGATCGGCATCGCTCAGTCCGGTTGGTGATTTGGGATATTCAGCGATTGATCAGATCGCACAATTCGGGCTGAGTTCCCTCAAAGTGATCTACTATTCCGAACAGTTATTTAGACGGTGCAGGAATACCGCGCGCCCCAGCGCGTTACGGGCGTCTCCTTTATTTAGTCCCGCCTGGACCCGCCGACGAAGTGCCGGATCACTCTGCTTCAGTGGTGGTAGCTAATCACCACAAACTGTTAGATACAAGCAACCGTGTTAAGTTCCCTAGTGTCGCTGAAATTTTTTATGAACATCCCCCTAAGCGTCAGCAGCAAGCTGCCGCCGCTAAGGCCCCGGAAATCACGCCCTTTACGTCGTAAACGCCGTAAAGCCCGCTCACCGGGGTTAAAAGGGATTACTTTTACTTCTTCATTGCTGTGAGCGGGTTAAGGCTAATCAGGGCAGGGGGTAGGGTGGCAGAGTTTATAGCCAGGTAACCGGCTACGCCGGGCTTTCGGCGCCATTTCACTCCACAGACACATGTAACCTCATCTGGCGCCTCCATGCCGCTAACGCGGCATCCGAAAGTTTCCCGTCCGCTTTGTGCCATGAGCGGACGTTCAGATGACCGGGCATTCCCGGTCATCTCTTCTCAGTACACTGCGTTTATTTTGACGTCAGAAATTCATATTTTTATGCCCATGCTTCTGATATTTCTGATGAACTGGTAACAAACGCGTGTTGAGGTAGAATTTTTTCAAGTAAAAACATATTGGTGTCATGATCTGGATCGGCGCAGCAATCACTCACAACGATAAGGCGGTAATCCAGGTCAAAAGCTTGCCCGACTGTAGAAAGCACCACACCACTGGTAGTCACACCGGTAAGAATCAGGTTTTCAATGCCTTGAGCACGTAGGATCATATCAAGTTCGGTAAACGAGAAAGCTCCGACTCTGCGCTTAACGATGACGACCTCATTTTTTGTCGGAGCGACATCAGCATGAATAGCCGTGTTCTCGTTGTCAGCCATAAAAATTCCATTCTCTTTAATCGAAGAGAAGATCGTGTTGTTTTTACTGACCTCTGGATACCCCTTGCGGAATCCGACACTGACATAAATGACCGGTATGCCTGCCGTGCGTGCAGCGGCTATCAGTGATGCGGTATTGCTGATAATGATTCCAGCGCTTTCTTGCGGGAGGAAATTGTTAAGAATGATCGTCTGAACATCCATCACCAGAAGAGCGCTGTTTTTACTGATGTTACTGAGTTGATTTGACATAAAATTTCCGAAGATTGCAGATGACGGGTAATGAAGTCAGTCAGCGCGTTGCTGACTGGCGATGTATTTTAAAGTTCCAGGCAGCTCCGGTTAGCAGGATGCAGCTGGTTGCCAGAAATACGGCTCGCATACCGACATGCCCGCCGACAAAGCCGCCAATCAGTGGTCCGATGAACTGACCTGCGAACTGCGCTGCGACGGAATAGCCAAGAATGCTGCCCACCATACTTTCTGGTACGCGGTGGCGTATCACTGCTGCAATACAAGGCAATAAGCCGCCGAGCGCCAGTCCCATCAGGAAACGCAGGGCAATCAGTTGCCACCCGGAGGTGACAAATGCCTGAGGGTTCAGCAATACACCGGCCGCAGTCAGCGCCAGCGTGATAATGCGTAAATGTCCTATCCTGTCTGCCACTTTTCCAAGCCATGAGGCGGAAATAATGCTCCCCAGAGCCGCTGCTGCCATCACATATCCCGCAACTTTTGTTATCTGAGAAGCCTCACTGACGAGAGTGCGCACGTAGACCGTGATAATGGGCTCTATCGACATATTGGCCAGCATCAGCAGCAGACCGGTGCAAAGCATGCAGATAACCACAGTACGGGCATGCAACTGGGACCAGCTCACTCCCGTTTTTGCCACTGTATCCTCAGGCTTTTGCACCTTTTCGCGAATGAGGGTGAGGGTCATGATAAAGGACAGAAATATCAGCGCACCTGCACAGAAAAACGTAGTTCGAATACCGATCAGGCCAGGAAGCCATCCTCCCGCAAGTGGACCGACAAGATTTCCAGCCATTACACCGGATGAAACAATCCCCAGCGCCCAGGCTGCACGGTCTCTGGGAGCCTGGACTGCGATAAGAATTGTTGCGCCGGATGAGTAGCCTCCCGCCAGGCCAACTAGCAACCTTAGTCCGACAAGTTGCCATATATTTGTCACCAGCCCCATAAGCGAAACAGTAACCGCCATGCCAAGACTGGCTCTTACTAGCATTGACTTGCGTCCATATCTGTCACCGAGTTTCCCCCAAACGGGGGCGATCAACCCGGCAGTGATAAACGTTGCGCTGAATGCTACACCAGACCATTGAACGACCGCGGCATGCCCGCCAACCGCCCGCATTATGGGCGTTGGCCTCAACACGATTTTACGACACTTAAAAAACTCAGGCCGCAGTCGGTAACCTCGCGCATACAGCCGGGCAGTGACGTCATCGTCTGCGCGGAAATGGACGAACAGTGGGGCTATGTCGGGGCTAAATCGCGCCAGCGCTGGTTGTTTTACGCGTATGACAGGATACGGAGGACGGTTGTGGCGCACGTATTCGGCGAACGCACGTTGGCCACGCTGGAGTGCTGTCGGCCTTTGAGGTCGTGGTATGGATGACGGATGGCTGGCTGCTGTATGAATCACGCCTGAAGGGAAAGCTGCACGTTATCAGCAAGCGTTACACTCAGCGCATTGAGCGACATAACCTGAATCTGAGACAACATCTGGCAAGGCTGGGACGGAAGTCACTGTCGTTCTCAAAATCGGTGGAGCTGCATGACAAAGTCATCGGGCATTATCTGAACATAAAACACTATCAATAAGTTGGAGTCATCACCAGCGAGACACACAAAAAAAGCCTGTCTAAAAGACAGGCAAAAGATAGCTACTCTTTGATTTCTCTGAGGTTGATGGTGCTGGGTGCCTCCCGGTGAACCGAAGTGTAACCTGCTCCGGTCCGCATTCTGTCCGCCCCGCAATGCATGTCCATTACCGGGTTACAATGCCCCTCCGCTCAGGGGGATTCACCATCGAAAAAAAATAACATTTCGATAACGATGCATCATTACCAATATGTGTGTTTATAAAAGCGCAACACTTGCTCAGGGCTCAAATGACGGAGAGGCGTTCTTAAGATGCTACAAAAGTATGACGATGAAACAGGTGGGTGCTGTTTCAAACTTGCCACCAAATAATATAAATATATTTATACCAGATGGTATTTTGATTATTTTATTTATCCTTATTAATGAATCAGACTGCACTCCTTACATGTTTCAGGAGGCAGTCATGCCATTCGTAATTTATGTTTTCACTATCAGCGCTTTTGCGCTGGGGCTCGCCGAGTTTGTCCCGATCGGGCTGACCGATATTATGGCCCGTGGTCTGGGGGTGGAAGTTGAACAATCCGGAGCCGCGGTGACAACCTATGCGCTGGGGGCGACGTTCTCGGCGCCGGTATTGTCGGCACTGACGGCTGGCTGGAGCAGGAAAACGGTAATGCTGGCAACGTCAGTCATTTTTACGCTGGGCAGTCTGGCAGCTGCGTTTGCCTTCACCTTGCCTCAGTTACTGACTGCGCGCTTTATTGCCGGATTAGGTCACGGGTTATTTCTTGCTGTCGCATCCAGTACGGCGGCCCGTCTGGCAGGGCCTGGTAACGCTGGTCGCGCGGTTGCAGTAGTCTTTGGCGGTTTTACCCTGGCTATGGCTATTGGCGTTCCGCTGAGCACATGGCTCGCAGGTGTGGTTTCATGGCGGCTGGTACTCGGTGCTATCGCTGTATTTGGGGCGCTGGGTTTTATCGGGCTCTTTGTTGGTATGAAAGATCCGGTACGCAGCATGCCCGGAGAACACATCGGTTCAGCTGCAAAAAACATCGGCCTGTTGTTGAATCGTAAGCTGCTCTCCGGTGCGCTGGTTACAGTGCTGGCATACGCCGGTTCATTTACTGCATTCACCTTTATCGCCCCATTGCTTACTGAGGTAACCGGTATTTCCGGGACGACAATAGGCCTGTTTATGCTGATTTATGGCATCACCGCAGCAGCCGGGAACATACTTGGTGGCAAACTTACCGACAGTATGGGGATTGACCGGGCCAATATCGTCATCATCAGCGGAATTGTGGTTGTCGTACTGGGAATATGGCTGCTTTCCTCTTCACCGGTTAGTATGGGCGTTCTGGTAGCCCTGCTGGGTATGCTGACGTATGCGGCCGTTCCGGCACTTCAGGCAAGACTCATGGATGTTGCTGAAAGGCATGTGCCCCAGGCGCATGGAGTTGCAGCTGGTCTAAATATAGCGGGTTTTAACTCCGGGATTGCTCTGGGCTCCCTGCTGGGTGGGATCACTATCACTCATGCCGGCATGATGTATACCGGTATTAGTGGTGCGATCGTGTGTCTGTTGGGATTGTTGTTACTGCTCTCCCAAAGCAGGCGTGGTACTGTCACACCCTGTCAACAGGATTAAACGACTTCAAAAATCCGGAGCAGCCATAATGAGGATTGTGGGCGCTCCTAAACTATGGGGCGCGTCATAATGAGCCATCTTATCCATTTGCGAACTTTCCTGGAGGCGTACCGTTCTGGCTCCTTTTCGAGGGCTGCCCAGGTGTTGGGTATATCGCAGCCAGCTGCATCCCAGCATATCCAGTCCCTTGAGGTTCTGACCGGAAAAAGGCTTTTTATCAGGGAGGCCCGTGGGGTAAAGGCTACCGAAGCGGCAGATGAGCTTGCCCGTGCAATATCCCCGTATATTGATGGCCTGGCAGAAAAATTGTCTTCCCTTCGCGCTGGCGCTGAGAGCGGGGGGACGGTGAATCTGGCCGGACCGCCTGATTTTATTCATTCCCGGCTTGGTGCAGTTATGGCACCCCTGATGAAAGAAGGATATCGCCTGCGGTTTCATACCGGCAATAAACAGCGCATTTATTCCCTCCTGCAGGAAGGCAGTGTTGATCTGGCTGTAACCGCATCGATGCCGGATGATCGCCTGTACGGTTATGCGCATTTGCTGACAGAACGTATGTTACTGGTTCATTCCCCCCGGCTGACGGAAACGCTGGGAACACAGCCATCGGCTGCCACACTCGCTTCGGTTCCATTGATTGCTTATGACGAAGAACTGCCACTGATCAGGATGGTCTGGACGGCCATGTTTCAGAGGGCACCAGACATGCAGGCATCCTTTACCATTCAGGACTTACGTATTATTCGTGATCTGGTGCGCGACGGTCATGGGTGGAGTGTTCTGCCTGATTATCACTGCCTGGATGACCTGAAAAGCGGGCGACTGGTTTCAGTCACGAAGGCAGAGACTGCCCCGGTAAATCACCTCTATCTTGCCTGGAACAAGAGTAATGCGAATAACAGACGAACGGCATACGTCCGGGATTATATCCTTAACGCCTTTCCGCTCAACTGATGTGTCGGGATGCCCGGTAATGACTCCAACTTACTGATAGTATTTTATGTTCAGATAATGCCCGATGACTTTGTCATGCAGCTCCACCGATTTTGAGAACGACAGTGACTTCCTGCCCAGCCTTGCCAGATGCTGCCTCAGATTCAGGTTATGCCGCTCAATGCGCTGCGTATTTCGCTTGCTGATAACGTGCAGTTCTCCCTTCAGGCGTGATTCATAAAGCGGCCAGCCATCCGTCATCCATACCACGACCTCAAAGGCCGACAGCAGGCCAAGAAGACGCTCCAGCGTGGCCAACGTGCGTTCACCGAATACGTGCGCCACAACCGTCCTCCGTATCCTGTCATACGCGTAAAACAACCAGCGCTGGCGGGATTTAGCGCCGACGTAACCCCACTGTTCGTCCATTTCCGCGCAGACAATGACGTCACTGCCCGGTTGTATGCGCGAGGTTACCGACTGCGGCCTGAGTTTTTTAAGTGTCGTAAAATCGTGTTGAGGCCAACGCCCATAATGCGTGCACTGGCGCGACATCCGACGCCATTCATGGCCATATCAATAATTTTCTGGTGTGTACCGGGCTGAGAGGCGGTGTAAGTGAACTGTAGCTGCCATGTTTTACGGCAGTGAGAGCAGAGATAGCGCTGATGTCCGGCAGTGCTTTTACCGTTACGCACGACGCCTTCGGTAGCTGAACAGGTGGGACAACTGATGGGAATTGAAGCCACGTAAGCACCTCAAAACCACCATCATACACTAAATCAGTAAGTTGGTAGTATTACCCATAGTGTGGATTTTATAATTCCAAAATTAACACCAATCAGATATGTCGTTGGGATAGCCTGACGTGTTTTTAGTTAATGTAGGTTTGTGAAAATGGAATGCAGGTCGACAGGGATAAATGCAGGCTCATTTGCAGGTATTGTGGGTTTGAGAGCTGCGCTGGTTGCAGCTAATGTGGGCTGATAATCAGCGGTAAATGCAGGTCGTACCTATTTCAAATGCAGGTCGCTACACCTATAGACATGATCAGCGCAAGCACGTCTCAGATGTCCAAACGGTACGGATTTATATATGTTGACCAGGATGATATGGGGAACGGAACACTAAAACGCTCCCGTAAGAAAAGCTTCCACTGGTATAAAAAAGTCATCGCCACGAACGGAAAAGACCTCAGTAGTTAACACAGCACACCCCTGGCAGCACTGTGCTGTCAGGGCGTCTCATAATTCCGCGCGGATACCTCCCGGCCCTACTGTGCATTATTCCCGGGTACGGTCTTTCACCCAACGGCGGTATAATGCCGGATTCATGCCTGTCATCCGGCTGAAGACCCTCCTGAAACTGCCTTCATCCGCGTAACCTGCATCAGCTGCGATCTGCTTTATGGTTTTAGCAGATGTTTCAAGTGCCAGCCTTGCCATTTCACACCTGATCCTGTCGATAAACTGTTTCGGTGACTCGCCTGTTTCCGCCTTTATACGCCTGTGAAAGGTTCGCTCCGAAATGGCAAGGCGCCGGCACAGTTCTCTTGTGGTAAGCAGCGTTGATGCTTCCTGCCTTATAAAAAATTCTGCACCGGGCAGAATACTGTCCGGCCGGCTGAGGTGCGCGGTGGGCATATAAACAGCCCTTGCGGGAGGCGTTGTATCCACTACAGCAAATTCTGCTGCAATGCGCGCAGCCTCCGTCCCCTCAAGCTGACGCACAACGTGTAAGGCCACATCAATCCATGAAAGCGGCCCGCCAGCCGTAACTATACGGTTATCCTCAGTCAGAGCATTGCCCCAGATGGCGTTTGCCCGGGGGTAACGGCGCTTGAGCTCATCGTACAGCCACCAGGTTGTCGTACATTTTCTGCCGTTGAGCAGCCCCGCCTCGCCCAGCATAAACACTCCGCTGCACGAGCCACAAGCCAGGGCGCCATGCACGTACTGTTGCCGTATCCATGACGCTATGCTGCCCAGTTTACCGAGCTGTGGCGGCGTGTTTGATGCATCGGGTACAAACCCGGGGATCAGAACCGCATCGCATGATTTGATATCTGCCAGTGCCGCATCGGCGGTCAGTAACCGCCCGCTTCCGTCGGTCACAGGCTGCCCGTCCGGACTTGCTGTCATGATATCAAAGGGTGACGGCTCCTTGCGAGCAGCTGATATGGCTCTTCCGGCAAGAGAGAACATATCAGCCAGCCCGGTATAGCCTGAAGCAAGGCATCCCGGGGAAGCAATAATGACTATCTTTTTCATCTCAGTCCTGTAATTGGCCGAAAAAGCCGGTTTAATGGCAGATTCGCCACAGTGCCATGTTGCCTAACCCTGATACAATAATTCTCGTAAGAAAGCCATGATTATTACAACAGGAGAAAGAAACAATGAGTACAACAGCAGGACTGATTTCATTTAAAGCGAGAGAAGGAAAAGGCGCTGAAGTAGCAGAGCGCATAGCCGCTGCTTTGCCTCATGTTAATGCAGAAGAGGGCACCACTCACTGGCTGGTGATCCGCTCAGAAACGAGTCCTGAAACGGTTTTCCTTGTAGATCTGTTCAGTAGTACAGACTCAAGGGAACTCCATATGTCCGGTGAAGCAGCTAAACAAATATTCGCTACCGTACCCGCTCTGCTGGCAGAAGAGCCACACATTCATCCTGCGGTTTTGATTGCGGCAAAAGGTATTTAATTCGGTACGTTGGCCTGACCCCACGCCTGTAGACAAATCCTGTCCTCACGACGAGGCCTGTTCGAAGGCCTCCCGACTGACGCCGCCGAGATGACTGTGGCGCCGGGCCCGGTTGTAGAACACTTCAATGTAATCGAAGATATCTGACGGACGGCTTCTTCCTTAAATTCAGGTGTAAATCGTGGTGTGCCCATACGCTCCTCCTATACTCAAACTATAGGGCAGGAGCGTCTACCGGGGCGGGGTCAGTCCAGTCAATCGACGACACCATTTCGATAGTCGGCTCCTATCTCCGTTAACTCTGCCAGGCAGATGTCTGATGGGGTCTTAAACTGTAATGAAAGGAAATGACATATAAAATCACGTGCAGCTGTTGCATCTGGACCTGGTAAGCCGCTTGAGATCGTTGAGATTGATGTGGAACCACCTCGTAAACGTGAAGTTCTGGTAAAAATAACCCACACCGGTGTCTGTCATACCGATGCATTTACCTTGTCTGGTGACGATCCGGAAGGTGTCTTCCCGGCGGTTCTGGGGCACGAAGGTGCCGGCGTTATTGTGGAAGTGGGTGAAGGCGTCACTAGCGTTAAACCTGGCGACCATGTTATTCCGCTTTACACCGCAGAATGTGGCGAATGTCTGTTCTGTAAATCCGGCAAAACTAACCTGTGTATCTCTGTTCGTGCTACGCAGGGTAAAGGACTCATGTCTGATGGCACCACCCGTTTCTCTTACAAAGGTCAGCCGCTTTTCCACTATATGGGCTGCTCCACCTTCAGTGAATATACCGTTGTCGCTGAAGTGTCTTTAGCCAAAATCAATCCGCAGGCGAATCATGAGCATGTGTGTCTTCTGGGTTGCGGTGTTACGACAGGTATCGGCGCAGTACACAATACCGCCAAAGTACAGCCAGGTGACTCGGTCGCTATTTTTGGCTTGGGCGGCATTGGCCTTGCAGCGGTGCAGGGTGCACGTCAGGCAAAAGCGGGGCGTATTTTTGCCATCGCTACCAACCCTGAGAAATTTGAACTGGCCCGCTCATTCGGGGCAACAGACTGCATTAACCCGAAAGACTATGACAAACCTATCCAGGACGTTCTCATTGAGCTGACTGGCTGGGGTGTTGACCACACGTTTGAGTGTATCGGCAATGTAAACGTCATGCGTTCTGCGCTTGAATCCGCGCACCGCGGCTGGGGTCAGTCAGTTATTATTGGTGTCGCAGGCGCCGGTAAAGAGATCTCCACGCGCCCGTTCCAGCTGGTCACCTGTCGTGTATGGAAGGGCTCTGCTTTTGGTGGTGTTAAAGGCCGACCCTGCTTCCTGGCATGGTAGAAGACGCCATGAAAGGTGAGATCGATCTGGCGCCTTTCGTGACCCATACCATGGGTCTGGATGACATCAATGAAGCCTTCGACCTGATGCACGAAGGTAGATCTATTCGTACGGTGATCCACTACTGATCACCGGATCCCTGACGTACTTCCGGGGAGCACTGGCGTGGTGGTTCTGGAAGATTATTCATCTGTATTTTTTAATTGGTACCCGGTAATGACTCCAACTTACTGATAGTGTTTTATGTTCAGATAATGCCCGATGACCCTGTCATGCAGCTCCACCGATTTTGAGAACGACAGTGACTTCCGTCCCAGCCTTGC
>NZ_JBEAFZ010000034.1:0-19170 GCF_040062415.1 Klebsiella sp. GG_Kp173 | reverse complement strand
GATTCGCTGAACGTCGGCGGGATGTTTGAGGCGTGGTTCTGATGCGATAGCGTTGCCGAAGGAGCGTTCCCGGCTGGCGCTACGCTTGGCCGGGCTACAACTGGTGCGCTCCATTTATGCCGGATGGCGGCATACATGCCTTATCCGGCCTACGATCCCTCACACAGGCTCACACCCCCCAGGCCCGCGCAAGCGCAGCGCCGCCGGGCAGCTGGCCCATCCCCCCTCAGTTCACCGTCAGGCGCAGAGCCAGATCCTGCGGATAGGGGTCAAAATAGTTCTGCGCCTGCAGGTAGCGATCCGGATACTCGGCCAGATAGTGCTTAAGCAGCGTCAGCGGCGCGAGGATCGGCAGCAGCCCGGCGCGATAATTCAGGATCACCTCCCGCAGCTCGCCGCGCTGGCGGCTGTTCAGCTGGTCGCGGAAATAACCCTGAATATGCATCAGCACGTTGGTGTGGTTTTTCCGCGAGGCGGGCCGCTTGAGGATCGCCATCAGCTTCTCACGGTAGACCTCGAAGAAAGCCTCCAGATCCTCCCATTCATGCAGCGAGGCGACGAACGGGCCGATCTCGCGGTAGCCCGCCTGGTGGTGAGCCAGCAGCTGCAGCTTGTAGCGGCTGTGAAAGGCCAGCAGGCCGTGGCGGGTCAGGCCGCGGGCGCGCAGGGCGTTGAGTTCATGCAGGGCGAAAACGCGCTCGACAAAGTTCTCCCGCAGCAGCGGATCGTGCAGCCGGCCATCCTCTTCCACCGGCAGCCACGGGTAGCGCGCCATCAGGGCGCCGGTAAACAGCCCCACGCCTTCCTTACGCCCGCGATTGCCTTTTTCGTCATACAGCCGCACGCGCTCCATCCCGCAGCTCGGCGATTTGGCGCAGACGATAAAGCCCGACAGCTCGCCCAGAGTTGCCAGATGGGCGTTGGCAAAATCGGCCATCTTCTCCGTCACATCCTCGTGCGGGGCTTGGCTGAAGCGCATGCGGATCTCCCCGACCGGAGTCTGCACCAGGCGGAGCGCCGGGCGGGGTACGGGCAGGCCGATCGCCATCTCCGGGCAGACGGGCTTAAACGCCACCCACTGCGCGAGCTCATCCATCACAAAGCCCATACGCTTATGCCCGCCGTCGAATCGCACGGCTGAGCCGGTTAAACATCCGCTGATCCCAATGACAGGTTGCGTGTTCATGGCGCTGTCCTCTCTTCTGCTGTGGTTCGGGTAAAGAAAAGGGTCACGGTGGCGACCGTAATGCCGAATTTCTTCATCTCGGTTTTGTTAAACAAATGGCTGCCGTCCTGCAGGTACATCCAGTCGTCAAACTGCAGTAGCCACCGGCTGCCGCTGGCCTCGACGTTCATGCTGTAGCGCCAGTGAAAGGCATTGCCTGCCGCCTGGCCGCTGGCCACGCCTTCGATATCCCCGGCGGTGCCCTGATAACGGTTATCGCCGGTGCGGCGAATGCGCCATACCCGCTGCTGCTTCTCGCCATCGTCATAGACAAAGCGCTCATGGAGCGTCAGGGTATCGCCGACGACGTCGCCATCGATCTCAACATGGAAGCGGCGCAGCTGTTTGCCGTTGCGATCCTGCACCATCCCCCACGCCTCGGTTCGCCCCTGAAAATAGTGAAAGATGTCGAGGGCGGGCTGCTGCTGCCGGTATTCGGTGACCTCGGTACTGCAGCCGGCGAGCATCAGCATCAGCAGCGCCAGGCCAAGGGTCAGAATGCGTTTCATGGTGTACCTCCGATCAACTGCTGACGCAGTTCGGGATAAGTGGTGCGTGGATCGAGCCAGATGGCGAGAAAGCGGGTGCTGAACGCCGCCGACTGGCGCGGGCCGAGCGGGGTAAAGGCGGTCTGTGCGGCGCTGGCGCGGTACCAGAACTGCCCCTCGCCGCCGCGGACCACGAACGCCAGCTGGCTGCCCGGCGCGACGTCCGGCCAGAGCCCCTGCAGCATGCGCAGCCAGGCTTCGCTGCGTGGCTCCTGCTGCAGAATACCCTGCGCCTGCCACTGGTCGCGGGTGGCGTCCACCAGCGCCTCGCGATCGATGTCGCGCTGGTAGGTGATGATCAGCGCCCGATCCTGCTGCGGGCCGTCATACCGACCATTGGGCGTGCGCAGCTGTGAGTGATAGACGGTGAACGGCCCCCAGGTGAGGGTCGCCTCGCCGACGCGGCGCCACGCCAGCCAGTCGGCGGCGTGGGCCGCCGGGGCGAGGGCGGTCAGCCATAGTAGTAACAGGGCGAATCTCATTTTTGCCTCCCCATCCCCAGATGGAACAGCAGCATGATCACCAGCCAGCCGCAGGCCATGGCGGCCACGGCAAGCGCCGTCGGCACCAGCAGGGTCATGGCTCCGAGGCGAGCGCCGATCAGGTAGGCCACCGGGCCGCCGAGGGTCGCCGCCGTAGCCAGCACCCAGCCGGGAAGCGTCGCGGCGCGGGTCAGTCGGGTCCAGACGACGGCGAACATCAGCCACAGGGCCACCATCCACAGGGGCAGCAGGCTGTCGCCGGGAAAATCAATCAGCCCCGCCAGCGCCCAGCAGGCGTCCAGCCCGCAGCCCGCCGCGGCCAGCAGCAGGGCGGGCGGACGACTGGTCGCCGGCAACCGCAGCCAGGCGAACAGCGCCAGCGTCAGCCAGATCAGCAGGCCGCGCTCGCGCAACATCACCACCAGCGTCCAGTAAACATCGAACGCGAGTGCCATCAGCAAGTGCTGCGCCGGGCGTGTCATACCCGCTCCGCGGTGAGCTGCACCACGCTGATGGTGCGGGCGTTAAATCCGGCTTCGCAATAGCCAAAGTAGTAGAGCCACATCCGGCGGAAGCGCTCATCAAAGCCGAGCTTTTCAATATCCTGCCAGGCGTGGGTAAAACGCTGCCGCCAGTGCGCCAGGGTGCGGGCATAGTCCGGGCCCATGTCGAACAGGTTGCGCACCACAAAATCGGTATGGCGGGTCATCAGCTCGCTCATTGCCGTGATGCTGGGCAAAAAGCCGCCCGGGAAGATGTAGCGCTGGATAAAATCGACGCTTTTGCTGTAGTCGCGATAGCGCTGATCCTGAATGGTGATCGCCTGCAGGGCCATTTTACCGCCCGGGCGCAGGCGCGCCTGGCAGGTGCGGAAGAAGGCCGGGAGGTAGCGCTGGCCCACCGCCTCAATCATCTCCACCGACACCAGTTTGTCGTACTCGCCGCGCAGATCGCGGTAGTCGCAGAGCAGCACCTCGACGCGATCCTGCAGCCCGGCGCGGGCCATGCGCTCGGTAGCCCAGCGGTGCTGCTCCCGGGAAAGGGTGGTAGTCGTGACCCGGCAACCGTAATGGCGGGCGGCGTACTCGGCCAGCGCCCCCCAGCCGGTGCCAATCTCCAGCAGATGATCGCCGGGGTTGAGCGCCAGCTGGTCGCACAGACGCGCCATCTTGGCCCGCTGGGCCTGGGTCAGATCCTGCTCGTCGTCGGTAAACAGCGCGCTGGAGTAGAGCAGGTCGTCATCCAGAAAGTGGGCATAAAATTCGTTGCCGAGGTCGTAATGGGCGGCAATGTTCTCCCGCGCCTGGGCGCGGGTGTTGCGTCGAGTCCAGTGGCGCAGGCGGGCGACAGGCTTACCCAGCAGACGAAAGCCGCGCTCCAGACGCCCCAGCACCTCGCCGTTGCGCGCGAGGATCTGCAACAGCGCCGTCAGCTGGTGGCTCTCCCAGTCGCCGTCTATCCAGGCCTCGGCCGCCGCGAGACTGCCGCCGGTTAGCAGACGCCAGTACACCTCCGGCGTGCAGACCCGCGCCTCAGCGCGCAGCGCGGCGGCGGGGTCGCCAAAATGAAAAGTCTGCGCCCCTTCGCGCACGGTGAGCGAGCCTTCGCGGAGGCCGCTCAACAGACGAAAGAGCAGCCAGCGCGCGAGCCGCACGTTGCGCGGCACATCGGGTTCAAGCGCAAAGACGGGATCGGTCATGAGCGTTCACTCCTGCTGACAGGATGGTTGTACAGCGGCACGCGCTTCAGCCACAGCCGCAGCGCCTGCCAGTAGATGGCGAGGACGGTTTTCAGGGTCATCATCGGCAGACGCAGCAGCAGCCCGCGCAGGTTGGCGCGGGTTAACGGCACGCGGCTCAGGGCCAGCGTGGCGTCGAACACCTTGCTGGCCTGATGGTTTTCAATGTGCATGTGCAGCGTTTTGCCCGGTGCGTTGAAGCGCCAGTGATAGACCATGTCCATCGGGTTAAACGGCGAAACGTGAAAGGCTTTCTCCAGCGGGCGCGCCTGCTGGCCGTCCACCGCGTAGTAATGACGCTCATTCCATGGCGTGTTGCGCACTTCGGCCAGCACCCAGCGCAGGGTGTCGGCCTCGTCATAGCAGTAGTAAAAGTTGACCGGATTAAAATGGAAGCCGAAGTAGCGCAGCTGGGTCAGGAGCATCACGCGGCCTGCCGGACGGCAGCCGGTCAGGCTCTCCAGCCGGTTCAGCACCTGGGCCTTCAGCGGCGCGCCCAGCGGATAATCGGCGTCGTACCAGGCGGCGGCGGCCAGGCGGTTGCGACGGATGCCCGCCTCAGGCAGCCTGTCCAGTTCGTCGAGGTCAAGCCAGGCCATAAACAGGCGGTAGACGAAGTGGTGCGCCTTCGGCTGCAGGCGACGGTGGCGCAGGACGCCCTGATAGAGGCAGCTGTTCATTTCAGTTGTCCTCCGCCGCGGCGATGCCCTGCACCACGTCGAGCGCACTGCGCACCCCGTCCTCATGAAAGCCGTTGTACCAGTAGGCCCCGCAGTACCAGCTCCGCTGCTGACCGTTAATCTCTTCGCGCCGCAGCTGGGCCGACCAGCTTTGCGGGTTAAACAGCGGATGCTCATAGACGAAGCGCTGCCAGACATAGCGATCGTCCACTGGCGCGTCCGGGTTCAGAGTGACGCAGAACAGGGGGGCGCCCGCAGGCAGCCCCTGGAGAATATTCATGTTGTAGGTGACGCAGGCCCGGGCCAAATCCCCGTCGCTCAGGCGATAGTTCCAGCTGGCCCAGGCGCGCTGGCGCTCCGGCAGCCAGCGCGGATCGCTGTGCAGCACCACCTCGTTGCGCTGCCAGCCGATATCCCCCAGCACCTCACGCTCGGCGTCGGTGGGCGCCGCCAGCATCGCCAGCGCCTGCGCGGAGTGGCAGGCGAAGATCACCTGGTCAAAATGCGCCTCCCCGGACGCCAGCCGCAGGATAACTCCCGCCGGGTGGCGCTCCACCTGCTGCACCGGCGCGTTGAGCCGCAGGTCCAGGCGATCGCCGAGCCTGGCGAGCAGGGCGCGGACGTATTCCCGGGAACCGCCGGGCACCACGTACCATTGCGGACGATCGCGAATATCCAGCAGACCGTGGTTTTCAAAGAAGCGCAAAAACAGCGGTAACGGGAAGCGGCGCATCTCCTGCAGCGACGACGACCAGATGGCCGCCCCCATCGGCAGGATATAGTGGCGGGCGAAGAAGGGGCTAAAACGGTGGCGGGAGAGGAAGTTCTCCAGCGTCGCGCCCGGATCCAGCGCCTCGGTCAGCGCCAGTTTTGCCAGTCGGTTGAAGCGGACGATCTCGCTCAGCAGCCCCCAGAAGGCCGGCTTCAGCAGATTGCGTCGCTGGGCGAAGAGCGAGGTCAGGCTGTGGCCGTTGTACTCCAGGCCGCTGGCCGGGTTGTGGACCGAGAAGCTCATCTGCGTTTTTTGCCCGTCGATCCCCAGCTCGCTGAGCAGGCCCATAAAGCGCGGATAGGTGCGATCGTTGTAGACGATAAATCCGGTATCGATGGCCCAGGTGCCCTGCGGCGTGGTGACATCCACGGTGGCGGTGTGGCCGCCCGGCGTGGCGCCCGCTTCGAACAGCGTCACCTGATGGTGTCCGGCCAGCCGCCAGGCGCAGGTCAGCCCGGCGATGCCGCTGCCGATGATGGCGATGTTCATGAGCGCACCATCCTGCGCAACAGCAGGCGCTGCATACCTGACGGCAGGCTGGCCAGCAGCCGCAGGGCCAGGCTGAAACCGGTGGGGAAGGCGATGTGGTTTTTTCCCTTCGCCAGGCCGTGACGGATCGCCGCCACCGCCCGATCCACGCTCACCCGGCCGGGCATGGCAAAGTCGTTTTTGCGCGTAAGCGGGGTGTCGACGAAGCCTGGAGAGACCACCGTGACGGCGACCCCTTTCGGCTCCCAGTCAAGACGCAGGCTGTTGGCAAACCAGGTCAGCGCCGCCTTGGAGGCGCCATAGGCTTCCGCGCGCGGGAAGGGCAGCCAGTGCGCCATGGAGCTGACCAGCACCACCCGATCGCCAGCCTCCAGCTGCGTCTGCAGCGCCGCCAGGCAGTTCACCGGCCCAAGGAAGTTGGTGGCCATCACCCGCTCCACGAGGGCGGCATCCACCTGTCCGTGATCGAGGTATTCGCAGGTGCCGGCGCAGAGAATGATCAGGTCGGCAAAACAGCCCGTCAGCGCCTGGCGACAGGCGTCCCTGTCTGTCATATCGAACAGGCGCGCGCTGATATTGGGGCTGAACTGCTGCAGCGCCGTCAGGCGCGACGCATCGCGCCCGCAGGCGATGACCAGGTGGCCATCCGCCGCGAAGGATTTCGCCAGGCCGGCTCCAATCCCGGAGCTGGCGCCGGTGATAAGCACCGTCATCATGAGCGCACCCTCCGTTTCACGCCGCGTACCGCCCAGCCCAGCAGGGGAAGATGCTCGTAGATCATCTCCCCGGCGTCGTAGTAGTCGCGTTGATGGAGGATCTGCTCCCCGGCGATGTCCACCACCGAGCAGCCCGGCAGGGCTAGCGTTTCTCCGCCGGCAATGCGCGGATGCGACCAGTGCATGGTCCAGGTCACGGCGAACCGCTGACCGTCGCAGAGCGGCGTGTCGATGGTGAACCGGCACTGCTCCACGTTGGCCAGCAGATGGGTAAAGTAGCGCTGGATGGCGAACAGCCCCTGGTGCTGACCAAAAGGATCGCTCAGCGTCGCGTCCGGATGGTACAGCGCGGCCAGCGCCGAGGGCGGCTGCGCATCCAGCCCGGCGTAGTACTCAACGAAACGACGAATCACGGACGGCGAGGTGCTCATGGATCACATCCTGGCTAAACACGGTGGCGTAATGGCATACTTAAAACTTACACAAATAAAATTATTTGTCCAAGTTTGTGGAAAAATATATTTTATTTGTGTTAAAAATCATATTGTTATGATTGGTGTTTTAAAGGGTGAAAATCACGCGTGGCGCAAAGGGCAAGCGTGCGCCCGCCGCACCACCGGGCGCTGGCGGAACAGAGCTTGGAGGTAAGTGAAAACAGGGGGTTAGAGCGGGATCACCTCGAGGGAGACGACCTGCTGCTGCCAGAGTTCGATCTGCCTCTGACGAGCGGCGGAGAGTTTACCGCTGGTGACCAGCAGCCAGTTGCGCTGGGGAAAAATTTCCGGCGCCAGGGCGGCAGGAGGCACCGGCAGGACGTCGATGCGATGACCCTGGCCGGTACGCTTGAGCGCCTCAAGCCAGATTTCGCAGGCGTCGGTCAGGTGCCAGCCGGTGATCAGAAAGTTATCCCCGGGCGCCTTCTTATCGCCTTCGAGGCAAAACGAGGTGTAGGCGATGATGATGCCGTCGAGGATTTCGCGCAGGGTCATGATGGCCGGCACGTTGGCAGAGACCTGGCTGCGCAGCGGACGCAGCACCTCGGTCACCAGCTCCTGACGCGGATATTCGCGCCCGGCATCATAGATAAGCTGGCGCAGGGACTCGATTTTTCCCTCTTTCAGCCGCTGCAGCATGGTCTCCTGCAGCGTCAGCCAGTTGTTAGTGCGCCGCGCGCCGGGGCGCGACAGCAGGGGCTTCACCTGGCTAACCGGCACCCCTTTTTTCACCCAGTCGAGGATCTTCAGCGCCTGCTGGACGTCGTCATCGCTGTACAGACGGTGTCCACCATCGGTGCGCAGCGGCTTAAGCAGGCCGTAGCGGCGCTGCCAGGCGCGAAGCGTGGTCGCATTTATCCCGCAAAGTCGGGCAAATTCGCCGATGGAGTAAGGCATGGAGGCCACCTGTTAACAAAGAATATTCTCAATATACTACGAATCACGTCGGCTGGCGTGAAGTGTAGCGGCTTTGCACTACACTTTCCCCCAACCGCGTAAATGAAAGGAGTTCTCATGAAGCTATGGCCTGTTGTCACTGGCGTCGCTATCGCGTTGACCCTCGTGGCCTGCAAATCGCCCACCCCGCCGAAGGGCGTACAGCCGATTAGCGGGTTTGACGCCAGTCGTTATCTCGGAAAATGGTATGAGGTCGCTCGCCTGGAGAATCGCTTCGAGCGAGGCCTGGAGCAGGTGACCGCCACCTACGGCGCCCGCAGCGACGGGGGGATCAGCGTCGTCAATCGCGGTTATGACCCGGTTAAAAAACGCTGGAATGAGAGTGACGGGAAAGCCTATTTCACCGGCGCCCCCACCACCGCGGCGCTGAAGGTGTCGTTCTTCGGGCCATTCTACGGCGGCTATAACGTTATCCGTCTGGACGACGACTACCAGTACGCGCTGGTCAGCGGCCCCAACCGCGACTATCTCTGGATCCTGTCGCGCACCCCCACCATTCCGGCGGCGGTGAAGCAGGATTACCTGAATACCGCGCGCGAGCTGGGCTTTGACGTCGATCGCCTGGTGTGGATCCGCCAGACGCCGCGCTAGCCTCGCCCCTTAGCGGCTGAGCAGGTGGGTATAAACCACGTACAGCCCGGCCAGCGCCGCCAAGTTCAGCGCCACGCTGATGAAAAACCACGTCCGGAAGGGCTGCTTTTGCGTTTTATGACGAAAGCACTGCTGGCCGAGGATGGCCCCCGGCCAGCCTCCCACCAGGCCCAGCACCAGCAGCGTGGTTTCCGGCACCCGGCGCCAGGCTTTGCGTGCCGCCAGCTTGTCGGCGCCATAGATAAGCCATGTCAGAAGGCTGCTCAGTAAAAACCACATCGCCAGCGGGTAGGGCAGCAGGGCGCTGCCCACGGCGGTGAGCAGCAGCAGGGAATAACATACCAGGTTCAGATTCATAGGGACGTTCATGCCGGCCAGAAGAATGGCGCCACTATAGCCAATTTCCCGGACCGGCGTAAACGCGGCGGGCTATCGGCCGCACTTGCCCCGATGCCGGAACAGCCACATCAGCTTATACGCCGCCGGAATAATAAACAGTGACAGCAGCGGGGCGGTGATCATTCCGCCAATCATCGGCGCGGCGATGCGGCTCATCACCTCCGACCCGGCGCCGGTGCCCCACAAAATCGGCAACAGGCCGGCGATAATCACCGCCACGGTCATCGCCTTCGGCCGCACGCGCAGCACCGCCCCCTGATACAGCGCCTCGTCGAGCTTATCGACGCTGAAGGTACGCGGGTTCTCCAGCGATGGCTCGGCCTCGATGGCGTGGCGCAGGTACATCAGCATCACCACGCCAAACTCCGCGGCCACCCCGGCCAGGGCGATAAAGCCGGTGCCGGTGGCTACCGACAGATGGAACCCCATCCAGTAGAGAAACCAGATCCCGCCCACAAGGGCGAACGGCACGCTGGTGATGATCAGCAGCGCCTCGCCGACGCGGCGGAACGCCAGGTACAGCAGCACAAAGATAATCATCAGCGTCATCGGCACCATCAGCTTCAGCTTCTGATTGGCGCGCTCCAGCAGCTCAAACTGCCCGGAATACGACACGCTGATGCCCGGCTTCAGCTTCACCGCTTTACCGATGGCCTGCTGCAGATCGTGCACCACTGACACCATGTCACGGTCTCGGGCGTCGATGTAGATCCAGCTGGTGGGGCGGGCGTTCTCGGTCTTCAGCATCGATGGCCCGCTGACCACCTTCACCTCGGCGACGTCGCTGAGGACGATCTGCTGCTTCAGCGGGGTGAGAATCGGCAGCTGGCGCAGGGTCTGCGGGCTGTCGCGATAGCTCTGCGGGTAGCGGATGTTGATTGGATAGCGCTCGACGCCCTCCACCGTTTCGCCGACCATCGCCCCGCCGATAGCGGACGAGACGAACAGCTGCACGTCGCCGACGGTCATGCCGTAGCGGGCCGCCTTGTCACGCTGGATATCAATGTCGAGGTAGCGCCCGCCCACCAGCCGCTCGGCTAACGCTGACGTGACCCCCGGCACGCTGCGCGCCACCACCTCAATTTGCCCGGCGATGGCGTCGATATCGGCCAGGTTAGTGCCGGAAACCTTAATGCCGATCGGGCTCTTGATGCCGGTGGAGAGCATGTCGATGCGGTTGCGGATCGGCGGCACCCACAGGTTCGCCAGCCCCGGCAGGCGCACGGTCTTGTCCAGTTCGTCGACGATCTTCTCCATGGTCATCCCCGGCCGCCACTGATCCTGCGGCTTGAGCTGAATGGTGGTCTCCACCATCTCCAGCGGCGCGGAGTCGGTAGCGGTGTCTGCCTTACCCGTTTTGCCGAACACCCGCGCCACCTCCGGCACCGTCATGATCAGCTTGTCGGTCTTCTGCAGCATATCCGCCGCCTGCGAGGCGGAGATCCCCGGCAGCGTTGACGGCATATACAGCAGATCGCCCTCGTTGATCTGCGGCAGAAACTCCCCGCCGATCCGGTTAAGCGGCCAGACAACCGTCAGGATCGACAGGAGCGCGATCAGCAGGGTGGTCTTCGGCCAGTGCAGCACCTTCAGCAGCAGCGGGTGATAAATGCGGATCAAAAAGCGGTTCAGCGGGTTGCTGCTCTCCGCCGGGATCCTGCCGCGGATCCAGAAGCCCATCAGGATCGGGATCACCATGATCGCCAGCAGCGCCGCCCCGGCCATCGACCAGGTTTTGGTGAAGGCCAGCGGGCCGAACAGTTTGCCCTCCTGGCCTTCGAGGGTGAAAATGGGGATAAACGACAGGGTGATGATCAGCAGGCTGATAAACAGCGCCGGGCCAACCTCCACCGAGGCGTCGGTAATGATTTTCCAGCGCCTGTCGTTGCCGAGCTTCTCTCCCGGATGCTGATGCGCCCACTCCTCCAGCCGCTTGTGGGCGTTCTCAATCATCACGATGGCGGCATCGACCATCGCTCCCACCGCAATGGCGATCCCGCCCAGCGACATGATGTTGGCGTTGAGTCCCTGGAAATGCATCATGATAAAGGCGAAGCACAGGCCGAGCGGCAGGGAGATAATCGCCACCAGCGCCGAGCGCACGTGCCACAGGAACAGGGCGCAGACCAGGGCGACGACGATAAACTCTTCCAGCAGTTTGTGGCTGAGGTTGTCGATGGCGCGGTCGATAAGCTGGCTGCGGTCGTAAGTGGTAACCACTTCAACCCCTTCCGGCAGGCTGCTTTGCAGCGACGCCAGTTTTTCTTTGACCGCCGAGATCGCTTCCCGGGCGTTCTTGCCGGAGCGCAGGATCACCACCCCGCCGGCCACTTCGCCTTCGCCGTTCAGTTCGGCGATACCGCGGCGCATCTCCGGGCCGACCTGTACCCGCGCGACGTCGCCGAGATACACCGGCACGCCGTTGTCACCGGTTTTCAGCACAATGTTTTTGAAGTCGTCGAGGGTCTGCAGATAGCCGCTGGCGCGCACCATATATTCGGCTTCCGCCAGTTCGACCGAAGAGCCGCCCGCCTCCTGATTAGAGGCGTCCAGCGCCGATTTCACCTCGCCGAGGCTTATGCCGTACTGGGTCAGCTTCATCGGGTCGACGACAATCTGGTACTCCTTGACCACGCCGCCCACCGAAGCCACTTCCGAGACGTTAGGAATGGTTTTCAGCTCATATTTTAAGAACCAGTCCTGCAGGGACCGCAGTTCGGCGAGGTCGTGCTTGCCGCTGCGGTCGACCAGCGCGTACTCGAAGACCCAGCCGACGCCGGTGGCATCCGGGCCCATTTCGGCGCTCACCCCGGCGGGCAGTTTGCCCTGTACCTGGTTGAGATACTCCAGCACCCGTGAGCGCGCCCAGTAAGGATCGGTGCCGTCTTCAAAAATCACATACACATAAGAGTCGCCAAACTGCGAGAAGCCGCGCACCGTTCTGGCGCCGGGCACCGACAGCATGGTGGTGGTTAGCGGCCAGGTGACCTGGTTTTCGACGATCTGCGGCGCCTGTCCCGGGTAGCTGGTTTTGACGATCACCTGTACGTCGGAGAGATCCGGCAGGGCGTCTACCGGGATGTGGATGATGGTCCAGGTTCCCCAGATGCTGAGGAACAGCGCCGCCATCATCACCAGGAAGCGGTTGGCCACCGAGCGGCGGATAATCCATTCAATCATGGTTCCTTTCCTCAGTGCGCGTGGGCGGCAGGGGCAGCGGCATCCGGGGCCTGCGCGCGCATGCGCTCCAGCGCGCCGGCGATATTGGCCTCCGAGTCGATCAGGAACAGGCCGCTGGCGACCACTTTCTCGCCCTCCTGCAGCCCGCTGCGAATGGCCGTGACGCCATTGGATTCATGGAAAACCTGGACCCGCTTCGGCACGAAGCGGCCCTCGTTATCCACGGTGATTACCCGCTGCTCGCTGCCGCTGTCGATCAGCGCTTTGGAGGGGATCAGCAGCATCGGTTCGCTTTCACTGGTCAGCTGCAGATAGGCGTTCATCCCCGGCTTCAGCGCTTCATCCGGGTTGTTGACCTGCAGGCGCAGCTGCAGGGTGCGGGTGGCGCTATCGACGCTGGGGAGGATCGTCCATTTGCTGATGCGGAAGGTTTTGTCCGGCCAGGCGGGAACCTGAATACTGAACTGCGAGGCGTCTTTGATCAGCCAGGCGATGGACTCGGGGACCGCCACGCTGACCCACACCGGATCCATGCCCTGAATTTTCGCCACCACGTTATCTTTGGCGATGTTCATTCCGGCGCGAAGATCGAAGGCGGTGATCACCCCGTCGATGGGCGCCTTGAGGGTGAAACGGGTCTGGATCTTGCGCGTGGTTTTCAGGCGGCGGATATCGTCGTCCGGCATTCCGGCGAGGCGTAGACGCTCGAGGATCCCCTCGACCTGCGTAGCGGTGCCCCCGGTCTCCTGCAATAAAAGATATTCGCTCTGCGCTTCCACCCAGTCCGGGATGGTCAGTTCCAGCAGCGGCGTACCTTGTTGCACTTTGTCGCCGACGGTCAGGGGATAGACTTTATTAATAAAGCCCGCCGCCCGCGCCTGCATAATCACGTACTGGTACTCGTTGTAGCTGATGTTGGCCGGGAAGGTCTGGGCGTAGCGCAGCGGCCCGCGGGTGACGGCGGCGGTTTTCACGCCAAGATTCTGGGTCTGCGTCGGGTCGATACGCACCCCCGGTGCTCCGGCGGCGGCACTCTCCTCATCGGCGTATTTCGGCACCAGGTCCATATCCATAAACGGCGATTTACCCGGTTTATCAAAGCGGGTGTTCGGGTACATCGGATCGTACCAGAACAGCACTTTACGTTGCTGCTCGGCCGTCGGGGCGGCTGCGGCAGCGTCGTGGGGCGCCGCAGTCCGGGTATACAGCGCTGCGGTGAGCGCGCCGCCGATCGCCATGCTGCCGAGGATCAGCGCCGTGTTTTTCAGTGTCAGGGATGCCATGTGTTGTCCATTCCGTCGTTGAGAGGCTTGCCGTCGCCGGGCCATTAGTGGGCGCGAATATCCTGCAGCAGCGACAGGTTGCCCTGCTGAACGAAGGTGAAGTCCACGCTGTCGCCGTCCTTCACATTGTTGAGCTGGGTCTGCGGGGTGATGGTGAAGCGCATGGTCATCGGCGGCCAGTTCACGGCCGGGATGGCTTCGTGGGCGATGGTGATTTTTTTGCTATCCATATCAATGGCTTTAATGACCCCTTTGCCGCTGATGCTTTGCGTCTGCGCGGCGGCGGGCTGTTCGTGCATCGCCATGCCGGCGTGCGGGTCGGCAGCCTGGACGGCGAACACCGCGCCAGAAATCAGAGTGAACAGGGCGACTTTAGACAGTGAATTCATGATCGGGACTCCTTGGGTTATTCCATCCAGCCGCCGCCGAGGGCGGTGAACAGGGTGATTTCATTTGCCTGACGGGAATAGTTGAGTTCCAGCAGGGTTTGTCGGGTGGTGAAAATATCGCGCTGGGCGTTCAGCACTTCGATGTAGCTGACCGCGCCGTGGCGATAGAGCGCGGTGGCGCGCTGCAGGGTGATATTCAGTGACGCGAGATAGCGCTCCTGTGCGGCAATTTGAGCGGCCAGGCTCTGGCGCAGGGCCAGCGCGTCGGCTACCTCTTTAAAGGCGGACTGGATTTTTTGCTCGTAGTTGACCACCTGCTGCTGCTGACGGATCTCCGCCAGATCGAGGTTGGCCTGATTGCGCCCGGCGTTGAAAATCGGTATGTCGATTTTGGGGATGAAGTTCCACATCGCGCTGCCGGCGTTAAACAGGCTGGCGAGCTCGCTGCTGCTACCGGAGAGCGAGCTGGTCAGGGTGATCGACGGAAAGAAGGCCGCCCGCGCGGCGCCGATGTTGGCGTTGGCCGCCCGCAGGCTGTGTTCGGCCTCTAAAATATCCGGCCGCTGCAGCAGGATCGCTGAGGAGAGCGATGGCGGCAGGGTAACACCTTGCAGATCGACGGCGCTGCTGGCGCTATCGTCCGGCAGAGGTTGATAGCTGCCGAGCAACAGCTGCAGAGCGTTATTAGCCTGCGCCAGCTGGCCCTGCCGTCTGGCGATATCGGCGCGGGTGCTCTCGATCATCCCCCGCGCCTGCTCCAGCGCCAGCACGGTAGTGCTCCCGGTCAGCAGCTGTTTTTCAACGAACGCGTAAGACTGCTGATAGTTTTGCAGGGTATCGTTGGCCACCTGCAGCTGCGCTACCGCCAACCGCTGGTTGAAGTAGCTTTGTGAAACGTTAGCAATCAACAGGATATGCACTGCGCGCCGGGCCTCTTCGCTGGCGAAGAAGTTCTCCCGGTCGGCCTCGCTAAGGTTTTTCAGCCGGCCAAAGAAGTCGAGGTCATAGCTGAGATTCAGGCCGGCAGCGTAATCGCTGCTGGTGGTGGTGTCGCCTTTAAGCTTGCCGACGTAGGTGGTGCTGCCGTCACCGTTCAATTGCGGGTAGCGGTCAGCATCGGTCACCCGATACTGGGCGCGGGCTTCCTGCACTTTCAGCGTCGCCATCCGCAGATCGCGGTTGTTGGTCAGCGCGGTGCCAATCAGGCTTTTCACCTGCGGGTCGACGAAAAAGGTGCGCCAGCCGGTCTCCTGATAGCCCGCGGTTGCGGTCACCAGCTTGTTCTGGCTGAGAGAGAACTGCTGCGGTACCGGCGCGGCGGGGCGCTGGTAGTCCGGAGCGAGCGAGACACAGCCGGTTAAGGCGAGTATCACGCTGAGGGTAAGACGCGTTATTGGGCGCATGGCGGCAGACGTTTTCGACGATTTATCCATGGCGGCTACTTTACGTAGCGGCCTCTGTTCAGGACGTGACAGGAAAATGACAAAGCTGTCATTTTCCTGATATTTCATTGCTATCCGGAGGCGCTCCTCTAAAATTGAATACCCGCACAGAACGCGCGTGAAGGAGCCTGCGGTGAAGATTTTGATTGTCGAAGATGAGAAGAAAACCGGGGAGTACCTGACCAAAGGGCTCACCGAGGCTGGCTTCGTCGTCGACCTGGCCGATAACGGCCTTAACGGCTATCACCTGGCGATGACCGGTGACTATGATCTGCTGATCCTCGACATCATGCTGCCGGACGTGAACGGCTGGGATATCGTGCGCATGCTGCGCGCCGCCGGGAAAGGCATGCCGATCCTGCTGCTTACCGCGTTGGGCACCATTGAGCATCGGGTGAAGGGGCTGGAGCTGGGCGCCGACGACTATCTGGTGAAGCCGTTCGCCTTTGCGGAACTGCTGGCGCGGGTGCGGACGCTGCTGCGCCGCGGAGCGGCGGTTATTGTCGAAAGCCAGTTTCAGGCGGCGGATCTCAGCGTCGATCTGGTCAGCCGTAAGGTGACGCGCGGCGCCACCCGCATCACCCTGACCAGCAAGGAGTTCACTCTGCTGGAGTTCTTCCTGCGCCATCAGGGCGAGGTGCTGCCGCGTTCGCTGATTGCCTCGCAGGTGTGGGATATGAATTTCGACAGCGATACCAACGCGATAGACGTGGCGGTGAAGCGGCTGCGGGCCAAAATCGATAACGACTTCGAGCCGAAGCTGATCCAGACCGTGCGCGGCGTCGGCTATATGCTTGAGGTGCCGGATGGCCGCTAAGCGCCCCTTTTCCCTGGCCACCCGGCTGAGTTTTTTTATTAGCCTCGCCACCATCATCGCCTTCTTTGCCTTCACCTGGATTATGATCCATTCGGTGAAGGCCCACTTTGAAGAGCGCGACGTTCACGATCTCAGGCAGCTCAGTACCACCCTGGAGACGGTCCTCGACCACGCTGACTACCCGCAGGCGCGGCGGCTGGAGATCGTGAAGAATATCATTGCGGGTTACGCCAACGTCTTTATCTGCCTGGACGATGGGCAGGGCAATATTCTGTTCCAGTCGCCCAACGGGCCGGATCTCAGCCATATGCTGAGTACGCCAGGCCTGGCGATGCAGCTGCGCGACGGGAATGTGATTTCATGGACCGACCCGCAGCCGCGGGCAATGGCGCACGATAATCATCAAATGGAGACCCGCGCCTGGCGGCTGATCATGCTGCCGCTGGGCAAGCAGGCGGACGGCAAACCGGCGTACCATCTGCTGATGGCCTTATCCATCGATTTTCACCTGCACTATATTAATGAGCTGAAAGCGAAGCTGATTTCCGCCGCGTCGATAATCAGCCTGCTGATCGTCGCCATCGTGCTGTTTGTGGTCTATCAGGGACATAAACCGATCCGCCAGATCAGCCGGCAGATCCAGAATATTACCTCGCGGGATCTCGACGTGCGCCTTGACCCGCAGGCGGTGCCTATCGAACTGGAGCGGCTCGCGCTCTCCTTTAACCACATGCTGGAGCGGATGGAGGATGTCTTTACCCGTCAGTCGAACTTCTCCGCCGATATCGCCCATGAGATCCGCACGCCGATCACCAACCTGGTGACGCAAACCGAAATCGCCTTAAGCCAGAGCCGCAGCCAGCAGGAGCTGGAAGAGGTGCTCTACTCCAATCTCGAAGAGTTCTCGCGTATGTCGCGGATGGTCAGCGATATGCTGTTCCTCGCCCAGGCCGATAACAACCAGCTGATCCCCGAACAGCGGGAACTGGATCTGGCTGAGGAAGTGCATAAGGTGTTTGAGTTTTTCGAGGCGTGGGCGGAAGAGAAGGCGGTGGCGCTGCGCTTTGTCGGTAGCCACTGCCGGGTGATTGGCGACCCGCTGATGCTGCGGCGGGCGATCAGCAATCTGCTGTCGAACGCGATCCGCTACACCCCGGCTGGCCAGGCGGTGACGATCGCGCTGAGCGAAAGCGCGGAGACGGTCCGCCTGGTGGTGGAGAATCCCGGTACGCCGATTGCCACCGAACATCTGCCGCGGCTGTTTGACCGTTTCTATCGCGTCGACCCCTCGCGCCAGCGCAAAGGGGAGGGCAGCGGCATCGGCCTGGCGATAGTGAAATCCATCGTCAGCGCCCACCACGGCAGCGTGGCGGCGCAGTCCGATCTGCGCTCGACGCGGTTTATTGTAGTATTGCCGAAACAGGTGTAATAACGGCTGAAAGCCAGCGGGCAGCGCCAGGCGGCTGCCCGCAGTATCGCGACTCTCTTACTCTTCGAAGTACCAGTAGCCCTGATTAATCAGCCGCGTCAGTTCGCTCACGAACGCCGGATTCTGCAGGCCGCTGCCGAGCTCTTCCTGACCTAATGAGGTATAGCGGCACAGCGCATCCAGCGCTTCGGCATCGGTGGTGTCCAGCTGTTCGCTATGCACGAAGAAGCTGTCGCCGATATGCAGAACGCGCAGGCCGCTCAGGCGGGAGAGCTTTTCGCCGCCCAGCAGCGCATCGACCACTTCCTCTTCTTCATATGCCGGTTCCGCCGGCGCAATATCCAGCTCGTGACGCGGGGTGGTGACGAAACTGCCGAACCACTGTTTGAAGTCTTCCGGCTGGCGAATCATGTCGATCATCATGCCGCGTAGACGTTCGAGTTCATACTCTTCAACCCGGCCAGGATGCTCGCGGCAGGTGAGGTCCGGATCGCTGTAGTGCTCGCCGCCAAGATCGTTCTCCAGCACATAGTCGGCGAAGCTGCTGATCAGGTCGCGGCCGTTGGGCCCGCGGAAGCCGACGGAGTAGTTCAGCGCGGTTTCGTGGGTGATCCCATCGTGCGGGAAGCCCGGTGGAATATAGAGGATATCGCCCGGCTGCAGATCTTCATCAATGATCGGCGGGAACGGGTCGACGTGCAGCAGTGCCGGATGCGGGCAGAACTGACGCATCGGCAGCTTATCCCCCACGCGCCAGCGGCGGCTGCCCATGCCCTGAATAATAAAGACGTCATATTGATCGATATGCGGCCCGACGCCGCCGCCGGGGACGGAGAAGGAGATCATCAGGTCGTCCAGACGCCAGTCCGGCAGTACGCGGAACGGTCGCACCAGCTCGGCGGCCGGCATATGCCAGTGGTTTACCGCCTGGGCCAGCAGCGACCAGCCGGTCTCGCCCAGGCCGTCGAAATGTTCAAAAGGTCCATTGCTGGCCTGCCATTTACCGTTGGTCAGACTGACCAGCCGGCTGTCGACTTCCGGCTCCATGGCTAATCCGGCCAGCTCGTCCGGGGTAATCGGGTCGACGAAGTCCGGAAACGCGTTTTTTAAAACCACCGGCTGCTTTTGCCAGTATTTCTCTAAAAACTCGGGCCAGTTAATGTTGAGTTGATAAGCCATCGATTATTACCAGTAAGAAGAAACGGGCCTGATTATAGGAAGGGGGGCCGCGCGGGCGCTTTGTCGTGGGTCAAGAGTGGCGCTTAATTCACCATCGGCGCGATAATGGCGTTGGGTAAGAGAGAAAAATCACTTTTTTGCCAAAAAGCGTTCTTCGCGTTAACTACGCTGCAGGCCGCATGAACACTGGGATGGCGGCTTTAATGGTAGGAAGAGGAATAAGCGAAAAGTTCAAATAATGAGCGGTCGATAAGATTTTTCTATTTTAACCCTTGCTACTTCCGGCGAACTCCCTATAATGCGCTCCCACTGACACGGCAGATGTGAATCACTTCACACAAACAGCCGGTTCGGTTGAAG
>NZ_JBEAFZ010000033.1:0-19202 GCF_040062415.1 Klebsiella sp. GG_Kp173 | reverse complement strand
CGTCCGGGATTATATCCTTAACGCCTTTCCGCTCAACTGATGTGTCGGGATGCCCCACTGGCGACAGGAATGCGCAGATTCAGTATTCTCCCGGGAGCGCAGTACCACGTTTCTGCAGCTAAAAAAAAACCGCACAAGGAGGCGGGCTGAAATTGGCTTTCCAGGGTAGTAACAGAATGGAGTACTTCTGAAAACCGAGCGACCGATTTATCAGACAGCATTTAACTCCAGTCCATTACCGGCATTAAACATAGCAGGGTTAATAAGGGGATTAAATCTGCTACGAATTTGCTTAGTAACGAGTGTGATGCCGGGTGCCTCCCGGTGAACCAGTCCCAGTCGACATGGCTCGCGCTGCATTTACAGATCACTGTAACAGACTGGCCGCCCCTCCGCTCAGGGGGATTCACCACGTCGATAATTTACGATGCAATCATTAGCAGAGTCAATGTATAACTCGTTGTCGAAACTGGTCGATGAGGCCTTATACACAGGGCTAACTTTCGACATGACAAGGATACAGAGGAAAAAAGCCCGCTCGGATGGGCGGGCAGAAAGTAGGCGATACAGATTGAGCAACGGCACGCCACTCCCCGGATAGTCCGAGCTACCGATTTACCTGGAAAGCGATCGCATTTTTTACCATTACTACTTTTTAACAGTAGTAGGAAAAGCTGGAACAGGAAAGTGATTACCTATTAAGTGGAATGTGTGGTGCCGGGTGCCTCCCGGTGAACTGCAGTGTAACCAGATACGGTCCGCATGTTGTCAGCCGATAATGATTGAACATTATTTGGTTACATTGCCCCTCCGCTCAGGGGGATTCACCACAAAGAAAAACTAACATTATGATATCCAGTCTTCAAGACTATCGTCAGTGAATCAGAACGCTGCTTGGCGTTTTGGCCAGTAAGATGAAACTGATTGAGATAAGCATGACTGAACGAATAAACCCTACTGGTTCATGCATATTGTCTGACGCCCCTTGAATGAGCTCATTACTCTAAACATCTCAGGAAGGTGATTTTGCGTAAATATCTGGCTCCCGGATGTTTTTTATCAAAAATTCAATGAAAACCTTTACCCTGGGGGCCACATGTTGCCTGTGAGGATAAATGGCATGCAAGGGGGCAGCTTGTGACTGATATTGCTTGAGGATCTGGCATAGCCTTCCGCTTTCAATATCATCCGCCACGTCCCAGATTGATTTTAATGCAATACCGTAACCATCTAGAGCCAGTTGTCGAATAACCTCCCCGTCATTTGAAGTGAAGGGGGAGTTAATCCGCACTGAGAGGTCTCCCAGTGACCAGTCAACGGATGACTCTGTGCCAGAATGGAGACATCGATGCCTGATAAGGTCTTGAGGTGTTTCGGGAACGCCATGAATTTGCACATAGTCTGGTGAAGCGCAAAGGATACGATAATTGTTGGCCAGCGGTCTGGAAATATAAGATGAATCCTCAGTCGCTCCGTAGCGGATAGCAACATCCATACCCGAGGCCACAAGATCAAGCACCGTATCGGTAAGTTTTAAATGAACTGATAACCTTGGATACATTGCCCCAAACTGCGCCAGCAACGGGGCTATTCTTCGACGCCCCAGCGACACAGGTGCGGTTACACGTAAAACACCGGCCACTTCCCTGCTATTTTGTCTGAGCATATCTTCCAGTGTTTCAAGATCCCCCAGGATACGAACAGCCTGTTCATAAAGTATTACACCTTCCTCCGTCAGTGATTGCCGTCTCGTTGTCCGCTGTAACAACCTGACTCCAAAGAGATGTTCAAGCTGCCGCATTTTTCGGCTTGCCGCTGGTATCGAAATATTGTGAGTGCGTGCTGCTCCGGAAATCGAACCTTCATCAATCACATCAATAAAAAATCGTAGCAGAGCGAAATTTCCGAAGTTCATTTGTGGTTACCATTTTTGTTAATAATCTATTGCATTGTAGGTCAATTGTTATTCATAGAGGTAACTATTAAATTGAGAAGACCAGCCGGAACCGGTGTTCTTCATTCAGGAACCGTCTCAGCGTGGGTCATCGATTTAAAAAAAGTGAGTACATCGGGGTAAACAGTCCGGGCAGATTACGGCTGTACCTCTGAAAGTATACCTGGTCAGACTGACTCAGATTTTAACTGGTTGTTGCCATGTATGAGGGAAGGCAAGGCGACGACGAATTCAATATTAACGAGGTAACCTCATGAAAAATCACTTCACTGATAAAAAAATTCTGGTCATTGGAGGAAGTTCCGGAATTGGAGAGGCAACGGCCCGGGCCTTTGCTGACGCCGGTGGACGAGTGACCATTGCGTCACGTAATATGCTGAAGCTTCAGGCTGCAGCTACACGGATTGGATTGGATATCGAAGTGGCAGAACTGAATACTACCAATGATGAATCAGTACAGCGTTTTTTCGAGGGAGCCAGTGGATTCGACCACGTTGTTGTCAGCGCTGCCCAGACGACTTCCGGGCCCGTGCGGGAGATGGCGCTTGAGGATGCGCGGCAGGCTATGAACAGTAAATTCTGGGGTGCCTATAACGTCGCAAGACACGCACGCATAAATAAAGGTGGCTCCCTGACTTTTGTCTCCGGATTTCTCAGCGTTCGTCCTTCCAAGCCAGTGTTACAGGGAGCCATTAATGCAGCAATTGAATCACTGAGCCGCGGTCTTGCCTTAGAACTTGCCTCATCTAACGTCAGGGTTAATACCGTATCACCCGGGCTGATTGCCACTCCCCTGTGGGACACTCTGGAGAGTTCAGCACGTCAGTCTATGTATGAAAAAGCCGCCTCAACACTTCCAGCCAGAACAATGGGGCTGCCTGAACACGTGGCAGATGCCATCCTCTATGTTGCAGGAAACCCTTATGCCACAGGTTCCACTGTTCTCATCGATGGTGGTGGGGCGATTGCATAAGGCCACACATCACTTAAAGCAGGCCTCGCCAGACTGGCTGGCGAGGTAATTTATAGTGAGGAAGACTCACCAGCCAGCATAAGGCTGTATTTCTTCACGTGTGACCTTCGGGGCGTTCCGTATTGCGAGCGATAGTTTTTCTACCGCGCAGGTTATCTCATCCCGGGTAATAATTAACGGTGGCGTTATTTCCAGCACATTCCCCCCGACGTAGTACACCACCAGGCCCTCTTTCCATGCCTGATATACGACTTTTTGCGCGAGCGCCCGGTCCGGATTTTTGCTGCCGTCAGGAACGACTAACTCGATGCCAATAGCCAGACCATGCCCACGAACATCGCCGATCTCGGGTAAGTCCTTCGCCAGCTCACGCAGAAGTTGAATGAAGTAAAGCCCAGCCTGAGCCGCTCGTTCAGGCAGTTCTTCGTGCTGCAGCACACGCAACACAGAACGGCCTACGGCTGTACAAATAGGATTTCCTGCGGTGGTAAGCAATGCATGCGCTGCGGGACCACCAAGGATCTCTTTGGGGCCCACAGTGGCAGAAAGCGGCAAACCTCCACCTAACACTTTGCCAAAAGTGACGATTTCCGGAACGATGTTCTCATGCTGGAAGGCGTGCATCAGCCCGGGGCGCCCCAGACCCATTTTGACTTCATCGCATATCAGCGGCACACCCGCCTTTACGCATAATCGATGTAACCCACCTAAAAAACCTTTTGGTGGCACGACCATTCCACCATCCGACAGGATGGGTTCAACAATCACACAAGCCACATCACCTTGATCGAGCTGTTCTTTAACTTCGTGAAGGCTTGCGCTGACTGCCGCAGCGCCTTCATCATTGGTTCTGAATGGATTTGGATAAGTTGCCAGGTAGAGGTCTGGATCAGCTGCGTTACCTGCCGATATATGTACTCCGGATACTTTCATCGCCAGCCCGATACCTCCATGATACCCATGCGCAAAAGCCACCACCTTACGTTTTCCGCTGGCGAGCCGGCAGGCGCGAAGCGCCACGTCATTGGCATCGCTACCGGCATGTCCGAGATAGACGCAGCGATCCCCGTTGCCCGGGGTAATGGCCAGCAGCTCCTCTGCAAGTCCGACCGAATCCGGGTGTACCGCTGAAAGGCCACCGGCCCCGGCTGGATTCTGTGCAGCCCTGGTGATGGCCGCGGCGATTTCCGGGTGACCATGACCCAGTCCTGCCGCGGTCCAGGTGGCTGACAGATCGAGCAATTTCCGGCCACCTGCTTCAGTTAACCAGCATCCCTTGCCAGCGGTAACGGCTAACGGGAAGAAGCGTAACTTCTCAATTCCAGCTACGGACCGGGTGTCACGCTGATACAAACTGGCTGCTTCGTCAGGAAAGATCTGCTTGCTCATATCCACTCCTTTTGTACTGTCCTGGTTGCCACTTTATCACCTGGGGTTGCAAACTCTGACGCCAGGGACAATCCGATATTTCGTACGAGCTTGGGTGCCGAAATGATGGTGATCAGGCCGGCGATGCACCAGTAAAACGCCACCAGTGCCGGACTAAAGAGCTCTTCCTGGCCTGCCACATTGAAATATAACGACATCACCATAATGACGATGCCCAGCGCTGGCATGATCAGCTCCCATTTAGGGATGTTCTGACCCATGCGGGCGATAAAATTAATCACTCCAATCTCGATCATCAGATAGGCAACCATCAGGCAAACGGAGCCGATGATCGCAAAATAAAAGTATGCATCTATCGCGCTGTTACCCGTTCCCATTGCCGGTTTACCACTCAGCCAGGCCACAACATCAACCAGCAGACTGAGAATAAGTATCAGAGTTAGGGCGTTACGAGGTTGATGATTTTTATCTGACATTTTCGCAAAACACGCTGGACCAAACCCATCGCGAGCGAGCGCAAATAACAGACGGCTGGAGGTGGCGGCGGCAGATAAATTTGCCGCGAAAGCAGACATCATGGCGGTAAACAACATCGCTAAGGTAAATGCGGTGCCAACGTATGTTTGTGATAATGTACCCAGGGAGTTCGCTGAATTTTTGAAGGCATTCAGGCCCGACTCACTAAGGCCAAAACCAAGGGTTTGCACATACATCATCCCCACAAACAGCACACCGGTTAGCAGAATGGAACCCAGCAGTGCCAGCGGAATATTGCGCTTGGGGTTTTCTGTCTCTTCCCCGAGGGTGGCACAGGCTTCAAAGCCAGCCCAGGAGAGGAAAGCGGCGACGACGCCAGCCATTACCGCCTGAAAACTGACGCCATTCAAACTGAACAATGAAGCATGTTCTGCCCCTGTCGCCGGTTGATGTACGACAATCACTGCAGCCAGTACCAGCATCAATACAATGCCGAGCCCCTCAATCACCATCAGTACGCGAGCGACCGTCTTTCCATCACGAGAATTCAGGATCCAGCTAAATATCACTCCAACTGTCGCAGTGATAATCCATGGGATCTGAAAACCAGAGGAGGGGAATAATGCGGCCAGAAAAGCATTGGTAAATGCACCCAGTGCCGCAAGTGTGCCAATCGAAAAGAAAAGATACGTTCCCATAATGGCAAAACCGGAAAAGAACCCGGCGCGAGGACCGACAGTTTTTCCGACCAAACCGTAGGCACTACCAGCGTGATTATAAAATCGGGTCAAACGGATAAAACCATAGGCAATTAATGCTACCCCGATCAGACCTAATACAAACACAATCGGCAATGCCTTGCCAACTGAGTCGATCAACCCCTGCGCATTACCTGACATAGCCAGTGTTGGTCCAACCATTCCCAAAGAGAGCGCCAGAGCCTCCCAGAGTTTTAAACTTCGCTTTTTATTTGATGCATGACTCATCTTCATCACCCTCATAAGCGCAATTAATTAGCGAGATGTGTTATGGGTTGCCCCGAAGTTGTTCAGACTTAAACCGACCATGCGAAGCGGAATGTCTCCGTGATGGTTTCCAGCGGTAGATGTCCCCAGGTATCCTGTTCATGCTGGCGTACGGCGATCAGCGCGCCCAGTAGCTCCGGAGGTAACATTGACTGCGCCAGTGAGCTTTGTGCGAGACGGGTTAAGGCCTCGCTGTGGTTTGTTATAAGTCGCTGGATATTCTGCTCATTGCGTTCAGCTTCTGAGAGATCGGCTGGAGCAGATTGTGTAGGCTGCGGTAGGGGAAGTTCGTCTTTCAGACCAGCCAGCGCCATCCCAAGCACTGCCCCACAGGCAATGTAGGGGTTGGCAGCAGGATCTATACACTTAACTTCAAGATGTGCGCCATAAGGGTTGCCCCGATTTGCCGCACAGTAACGTACTGCGGCTTCCCTGTTTTCCAGTCCCCAGCAGGCATACGCGCCCGACCAGTGGCCGGGTTGCAGGCGTTCGGCAGACAATACTGACGGGGCAAGTAATGCCACCAATTCCGGCAGATATCGTACGATCCCCGCTATCAGGCTCCCGCCCTCAGCGGTAATACCGTAGATACCGGTACCGCCGGCCAGCAGAGGTTGCCCCTCACGTGTAAAGGAGTAATGCAGATGAGCACCGTTACCTGCTTCATTCGCAAATGGCCTTGGGGAGAAACTGACACGTAAATGGTGTTTGCGTGCAATGCGGCCCAGTAAAATACGTGTCAGCACCAGGCGATCCACCATCGTCACGGGATCGGCCGGTGCCAGTGAAAGCTCAAACTGACAGGAGCCATATTCAGCATGAAATTGTTCCAGGCCGACATTCGCTTCTTCAAGCGTTCTGACGAGATCATTGATCATCGACTCATGAGCCAGTAGCCCCCCTATACCGTAAGCGTGCCATCCGCTATGCCCCGGTACGTCCTGCTCTGGTAACAAATAGAATTCAAGCTCACCGGCTGCCAGAGTTTCGATACCCTGTTTTTGCAGCGCTGCGACCTGCTGGCGTAGAAAATGACGGCTGCACCAGGCGGCGTGCTGTCCTTCCTGTTCAAAAACATCCACCGGAGCCCAGCAAAAACCATCCTGGAATGTCACCAGTGAACTGATATCGGCGCGCAGGCGATGATCACCAACAGCCGTGAATGCCGGGATCCAGGCAATCGCGTTATCGGCACAGAACAGAGCCCAGGAAGGCGATGCTCCCACCCCTGACTGACAAAGGGTTTTGAGCCGGTTTACCGGGACAGATTTGCCTCGGATTACGCCCGCAGAGTCGACCAGCGAGGTAAAAAGGGTCGTGATCCCCAGAGCTCTGAGGTTCTCACTTATGCTTTGTAAATCAATGACTTCATCATCGGCACCTACAGATTGCTTGCCCATTAAATCGAAAACTCCCGTTAAAGTTGGAATAAAAAACACCGCTTGATTCTTTTTATGTATGTTACATTCGTTGAAAAAAAGCAAGATGTGTAATATATATTAAATCCGTATGATTCAGACGTAACGCTTGTGGTAATGTTATTTGCCTGAAGTGGAATGAAGGAGAGCCAGGTGCTGGCACAACAGATAAAAGACAACATGGCGGAGCTAAGTCCTGCAGAGCGTAAAATTGCCAGGGCCATGCTGGCTGACTATCCCGGTGTTGGTTTAGGTTCGGTGCAAATGCTGGCCGATCGAGCTGGCGTCAGTCTGCCTTCCGTGGTGCGTTTTGCACGTCGAATGGGATATGGTGGTTTCGTTGATTTTCAGCAGGCGCTGAGGGATGAAATATCGGAACAGGCTAAAGGCCCTTTACAGCGCCTGGATAACTGGGTAACGACAGAAAGCGCATCGTCGTTGATAGAGGCCGCCATAACATCCTCGACACTGGCGATACAGTGTTCCTTACGTGACATAGCGGAATATGAGATCGCTGAAGCCACCCGTCTCATCGGTGCTAAAGAACATCATATAATCCTCGGTGGCGGTCGTATCAGCCAGTCTCTGGCAATGTATTTTGGCCGCAACCTGCAACAGGTGAGACGCGGTGTTGAAGTGCTCGCCGAAAACCATCACGATCGTATTCAGCAGATCATCGACGTTAATAAAAATGACGTATTCGTGTTGTTCGATTTTCGTCGTTACCAGCAGGATATGTATCAACTGGCACAGGAGATTGTGGCACGCGGTGCCACACTCATAGCCGTAACGGATACCCAACTTTCCCCTATAGCTTCTCTCGCTAAAGTCGTTCTGGCTATCCATGTCGAAACGCCATGGCTTTTTGATGGGTACGCCGCCGGTATTGTCCTCATTGATGCCATTATCGCCAGCATTATGGAAAGCCAGGGTGATAAAACCGTGCAGCGCCTGCAGCAGTGGGAAGCACTTGGCCCCCTATCTTTAAATGCAAAATCCAAATGAGGTAATAGAGACGTGAGCGCCCCCCTTCTTTTTTCAGATGAACCTGCTCCGGTAATGGTGGAAAACCAATCGGGCATTTCTCCTTTTTTGATCCTTTGTGACCATGGTGGAAAACGTATCCCGCGCCAGCTTGGCGATTTAGGTTTACCGCAGCATGAAATAGACCGACATATCGGCTGGGATTTGGGCGTGCTGACTGTGTCCCGACATATGAGTCGTTTACTCAACGCCCCACTGGTGCATCAGATATATTCCCGACTGGTGATTGACTGTAACCGGCAACCAGGTATCCCCAGTTCCATCCCGGAGGTATCTGAAGCCACTACCATTCCGGGAAATATCGGCTTGACCCAGCAGGAGCGTGACCAGAGGCGTGACGAAATTTTCACTCCTTATCATGATGCTATACGCGCGATACTGACTGAAAGGAAGAAACACGGTATTCCGACCTGTATCCTCGCGATGCACAGCTTTACACCGGTATATCATGGTGAATCGCGGCCATGGGAGATCGGTGTTCTGTACCAGCATCAGGCTGAATATGCTCTGACGGTACTGGAGCGATTAAAACAAACCCGGCGATGGTGTGTTGGAGATAATCTGCCTTACTCCGTTTCAGATGTGACTGACTATGCTGTTCCTCAGCACGCCATTAAAAATGAACTCCCCTATGTTGAAATCGAAATTCGTCAGGATTTGATTACAGAACCAGAAGGACAACGAACCTGGGCTGAAGATCTGGCTCAAATATTTACAGATAGCTGGGACATTCTCACCAGTCAACAATATAAAAAAGAGGCATAACGAATGTTTAAACCGTCCAGCCGTGAGATCCCAATTGAGAAGCAAGCCGCAACGCTGTTATTTATTGATGTACAAAATTACAATGCTCGCCGTGATGGTGGGGAATATGTCGGGATGTCGACAACCGAACTGAATGAGAGGTTCTGCTACTTCTTTGATATAATTGAACGCGAAACAATTTCTAATATGCAAAAAATCCAGACTGCATGTCGTGCAAGTCAGATTGAAGTGATGTATACCGTTATAGAAAGTCTGACCAAAGATGGCCGTGACCGCAGCCTAGACTACAAAATTACCGGCTTTAACGTGCCGCGTGACTCCTGGGACGCGCAGGTTCTGGAAGCTATTGCTCCTGCTGATGATGAAATTGTTCTGTCGAAAACCTCTTCCAGCGTATTTATCTCGACCAACATTGATTATGTACTACGTAACCTTGGTACCCGTTATCTTGTGGTTGCGGGTTTTCTTACCGACCAGTGTATTGAAAGCGCAGTACGTGACGCCTGTGATCTGGGATACCTGGTAACCTTAGTGACTGATGCTTGCGCGACACTGTCGGCTGAACGCCATCAAAACTCTCTCAACGCTATAAAAGGTTATTGCAGGCAAATCACTACACAGGAGTTTCTCAATGAACTCTCCGCTGGATAAGCGGCAGCCTCACGATTATCCGGTACTGTGAAAATTTCTATGGCCGGCGCCGTGTTTACCGTTATTTTTTTGTAAAAGACAGCTGAACGGTTCCGCGCCAAAGAGAATAGTGAAAATAAGCTCAACCAAGATTTAATAAAAATGAATAATCGTAATTCATCCTGAGAAGCCAATATAACATTGGTATTAAGAAAATTATAATTTTGCTTGCCTGGGAAGCAGTAACGTATTTGGGGTCAGTTTGGATATCGAAAATTATTGTACTATAAGGGCTTCCCCGGCATGTCAACGCCGGTGTTTACGGTTTCTGTCTGCACACTACAGTTAAAAATAAAAGGGAGAGACTGCGGTACTATAAACGGCCATAATGAATCGTTATCGATTCGGACCCTGATGAAAGACGCGCGTGAGGCTCTTGTTCGTTAAGCGGATACGTATATCCTGTACAATAATCAGATATACCTCACGGGGTCTAACCCTTTATCATCAACGAGTTGCAGGTCAGATAATTATACTGCTGCTCCGTGCTTTAGCTGGCTGAGTACAACCTGAAATCATCACCGTAATGCAATGATGCCCAGCACAGTCTTGCATTTTTGGCAGCGATGGCAACAACGGCGCGCCAGTATCCTCTACGTTCGACCAGTGAGCAGACCCAACGAATGAATGAATCAGTCCTTTTCTCCGCCCCGCTCAGTACCGAGCGGGCACCCTGAACCAGAAGTGTTCTCAGATACGAATCGCCAACTTTCGTTATCCTGCCAAGCTTCGACTTTCCGCCGCTGCTGTACTGCGATGGCGTCAGCCCCAGCCAGGCTGCCAGCTGGCGGCCATTCTTAAAATCATGTGCATTGCCGATACTGGCGACCAGCGCACAGGCTGTTGTGGGGCCAACGCCCTTCAATTCCATCAGCCTCTGACTGCGATGATCTGTTTTGGCCATGCGGAACAAAATCCGATCATATTCAGCTATGTTGGCTTCGATGCGAGCAACGTGCTCCAGCAAATCATCAACACATTGCTGAACCTGAAGTGGTAAAGAATCTTTCTGTGCAGAAACCATGTGTCGCAGGGCATCTGTACTTTGTGGCGCGATGACGCCAAATTCAGATATCAATCCTCGTAGGCGATTATACGTTGCTGTTTTCTCTTCAATAAATCCCTGACGGGTGCGATGCAGGCACTGCATCGCCTGCTGGCTTTCATCCTTAACTGGCACAAACCGCATATGCGGTCGGCAGACTGCTTCGCAGATAGCCTGAGCATCAGCTGCATCATTTTTTCCTGATTTACCGGCCATGCGGTAAGGAGATACAAATTTAGCGGCCATCAGACGCGGCTCATGACCATACTGCCGGAACAGTCTTGCCCAGTAATGCGCTCCGGAACAGGCCTCCATTCCGATAACACAGGGCGGTAAACCAGCAATCAGCCCGGGAAGAGCGGTGCGGGTTACTCTGGATTTAATCAGAACAGCTTTGCCATTCTGGTCAACGCCGTGAACAGCAAACACATTTTTTACAAGATCGATACCGACTGTCGTGATGGTCATAACGAATCCCTCCGGGGCTGTGTTTACCCCATGATTGCACAAGACTTAATCAGGCGCATAATCAGGGGAAGTCCCTTCCATTCGTTAAGGTTGTCTTCTCCTGCCAGCAAAGATGAGCTTCTTCATGCCTTCCGGATTTAATGTTAATATTTTTAATAGGATGCAGGAACTCACGACCGAGGAGCTTGACGCGTCACTACGCACCTAACAGGTATATGGCAAAACCAGTGGGTATCCCCTTGCTGGCCGAACGTGCCACGCGGGAGCTGTAGCTTCGCGTCATGCTCCGGGAGTTTGAGTCACTGACCAAAGAGCAGATCCTGCAGCGCCTACAGACGCAGCTCACCACTGGCACCCCATGCAATGAAAGGAATTAGCCATTATGTCAGTGACGGCCACTATTACGAACGTGATGCGGATGGCCGTTATATAGAAGTACCTCGCCCGGCAGGCCTGTAGCTGCCAGAGCTCAGGTAAATTACCGGCTGCGCGCCAGCGCAGCCAGAATAGTGCGTTCAGAAATATTCAGGTAGGTTTCAAGGGTGGCAGCGGCGTTACCGTTTTCACCCGCTTTCAGCAACAAAATTATCCCCGCGTTTTTCTCCACATAGGGTGAATGCAGCATCTCTTTATCTGCCAGTTGACCAAAGGCCAGGCGTAATTCGGCTGAAATATGCTGGTAAAGCCGCATCAGACGCTCACTGTCTGAAAGTGCGACAATGGCTGCATGGAATTGCATATTCGCGGTGCCAACCTCCCCCCAGTTTTCCTCCCGCAAAGCGCGACGCGCCTCGTTAACAGCACGCTCCATCATGGTAATCGCCGGGTGGTATGGGTAAGCATTACGCAATGCATCACATTCAATCAACCGCCGGATGCGGTAAATATCTATGATATCGGCATCTGTGGGTACCGCCACACACACGCCCCGGTTTGGCTGGTAACGCAACAGCCCTTCCTGGGTAAGCAAACGAAAAACTTCACGCAACGTGTTACGGGAAATATCCAACTGGCTGGTTAATTCCCTTTCCGAGAGGCGGGCACCAGGCAGTAACTCTCCAGCAATAATTTTCTGACGTAATGCCTGAGCAATCATTTCACTCAGTACAGGCTCTGCAGGTTCTCTCATCTGCCTCTCACTAACGGGGGACAAGCGGCAATATTCCCATAATCCAGAAGAAGCAGCAACTTATCCTCACCCCTTCCCGGCATTATTGCTGGCATAGCCGCGAAGAACGCACCAGGCCGGTGCATGCAGTGCGTCATTGCTGTGCACAGTTGTTTTTGCGTGTTATCTCACTCTTTTAAAACCATGCATTAACAAATATTTTACATTCGTATTTTTTCCACTACGATCAATATTGTTCATCAATTTATCTATAATTGATGAACAATGAAATAACTTTAACCCAATAATGGAATGGTTTTTGCTTAACAACATGACATCCCCCCGACTGGAGTGCATGCAATGGCAGTTGATAACATCAATCAGCATAAAAGCTTTGTTCAAAACCGGCGTTCATCTCTTCTCGCCGCCATTTTTCTGATGGCGACTTCCGCCATTGGCCCGGGTTTTATTACTCAAACCGCCACCTTCACCGCCACCCTGGGTGTCGCATTCGCGTTCGGTATTCTGGCTTCTATCCTGATTGACTTTGTCGTACAGCAAAATATCTGGCGCGTGGTAACCCTGACACAAATGAATGCAGCAGAGGTAGCAAACCGGGCAATCCCGGGCAGTGGCTACCTGTTGGCTGTGTTGGTTATCTTTGGCGGACTGGTGTTCAACATTGGCAACATCGCGGGCGCCGGTTTAGGGCTGAATGCCTTGTTTGGCTTGAGCCCTAAACTGGGTGGGCTTATCAGCGCAGCTATTGCGATTTATATTTTTGCTTCACGCCGTGCTGGTGTAGCGCTTGACCGCATGCTTATTGCGCTGGGGGTTGTCATGATAGTGCTGACACTCTACGTGGCACTGGTTTCACACCCACCATTGGGCATGGCACTGCGTGAAACCGTGTTCCCCAGCAATATTAACTTTGCGGCAATCACCACTATTGTTGGCGGTACTGTCGGGGGTTACATCAGTTATGCGGGTGCTCACCGCCTGCTCGATAAGGGCATCAGCGGCAAAGAACACATCAAAGAAGTTTCTTCGGCGGCCAACCGCGGGATTATTGTGGTCGGCATCATGCGTTATGTGCTGTTTCTGGCTATTTTTGGCGTGGTTGCCAGTGGTGTCACCATTGATCTCTCCAGCCACAATGCAAACCCGGCTTCTCAGGCATTCCTGGCCGCAGCCGGTAATGTGGGCCTGCGTATTTTCGGTATTGTATTGTGGGCCGCAGCACTTTCCAGCGTGGTAGGCGCCGCATGGACATCCGTTTCTTTTATTTCCGTTTTCCGCCCGGGGATTACTGAGCGCCAGCGCAATATCGCCACTCTGATATTTATTGCATTCACTCTGGTTGTGTATCTGTGCCTGGGTACAGCCCCCGCAGCTCTGCTGGTGTTTGCTGGCGGGTTCAATGGCCTGGTGCTTCCCCTGGGGTTAACTTTATTCCTTTGGGTTGGCTGGCGCCGGGCAGACCTGATGGACGGTTACCGTTACCCACGCTGGTTGCTCTGGCTGGGGATGATAACCTGCATCATGACCTGGTATATGGCCATCATGTCGGTTTCCACTATTTTTAATTTCCTGAAAATTGCATAAGGCTGCCTATGAACACCATTGATATTAACAGCGATCTTGGCGAAAGCTTTGGTCAGTGGCATATGGGTGATGACGCACGCATGCTGACTGTGGTGAGTAGCGCAAACATTGCCTGTGGGTTCCATGCCGGTGACCCGGCCGGGATGCGGGCCACACTCAAAGCCGCCGCAGCCAACCAGGTGTGTTGTGGCGCTCATGTGGGTTACCCGGATATACAGGGCTTTGGCCGCCGGGAAATGAATATGGCAGATGACGACCTGACTGCTAGCGTAATTTACCAAATTGGCGCACTGGCGGGCCTCGCCCGTGCGGCGGGCACCAGAGTGAGTTATGTCAAACCCCATGGGGCGTTATACAACACAATTGCACACGACAGGCGCCAGGGCATGGCAGTCATTAATGCGATTAAAGACTATAACGCCAGTTTACCACTAGTGGTGCTTGCCGGTTCTCCTCTTGCACAGCTTGCTCGCGAGCAGGGGTTGCAGGTTGTGGCTGAAGCCTTTGCCGACCGGGCCTACCATCAGGACGGTACGCTAGTTTCACGCCGGGAAGCCGGTGCTGTGTTGCACGATACACAGGCCATTGCCAGCCGTATGGTGCAACTGGTGCGCGAAGGCGGTGTAGTGTCAGTTGAAAGTGTGTTCACGCCCATCTCTGCCCAAAGTATCTGCGTGCATGGTGATTCCCCTGGTGCCGTCGAGATGGCAATCAAAGTGCGGGCTGCACTGGAGCAGGAAGGTATCCAAATTGCGCCTTTTGCCCGGGAGAACAGCAATGAACATTAATTACCCTGCAACACCACAAGCACTGGAAGAGGCGGCACAGGCTCGCCTGCGTATTCGTAAGGGTTACGACAAACCCACCGCCGGGATGGCGCCAGGCATGACCCAAGTGAATATGATAGCCCTGCCACGCGACTGGGCATTTGATTTTCTGCTCTACGCGCAGCGCAACCCACAAAGTTGCCCGGTGCTTGATGTCCTCGAAGCCGGGCAATGCCACACTATGCTGGCAGCTGGAGGCCGTGTGGATACGGACATACCGCGTTACCGGGTATGGCGTGATGGTGAACTGGCTAAAGAAGTGACCGATGCCCGGGAAATCTGGCAAAGCCACCCGGACCTGGTCACTTTTTTGATTGGCTGCAGCTTCACATTCGAAACACCACTGATGCAGGCAGGCATTGATGTCCGCCATATCAGCGAAGATTGCAATGTGCCGATGTACCGAACCAATCGCCCCTGCCGTGAAGCTGGCAGGCTGAAAGGCGAACTGGTGGTCTCCATGCGGCCGGTTCCGGCTCATCAGGTTGCTGATGCCGTCACTATTACTGCCCGTTACCCGGCCGTCCATGGCGCACCGGTACATATTGGTGAACCGCAGGCGCTGGGTATTCAGGACATCAACAAACCAGACTTTGGCGACCCGGTGACACTCCGCCCTGGAGAAATACCAGTGTTCTGGGCCTGTGGCGTTACCCCACAGGCAGCAGTGATGGCATCACGGGTGCCATTTGCTGTAAGCCATGCCCCTGGCCACATGTTTATCACCGATATTCCGAACGCCGCCTGGCAACAATAATAAGGATGTAATGTGCGATTTTTACCTTGCAGCCTGTCCAGTTTTTTAGTGGAGCTGGGCACTCTTGATGACACGCTGGCTTTGTTCGCCGCCTTGCAGGCTGCGCCATTGTCAGGAGTGGAAGAGATCATTCCTGCAGCCCGTACCCTGCTTATCCATTTTGACCCAACTCTCACCCAGTGCCACCAGTTATCTGCTGCCATTCGCCAGCTCGATGGACAGATGCAAGCTCAGCGCACAGGTAAAGTAGTCACCATCCCCGTTCAGTATACTGGTGATGATTTGGCCGAGATGGCGGAATACCTCGGGTTGAGTGTTGAGGCGCTCATTCAGCGCCACACCGGCTCTTTGTGGCAGGTGGCCTTTTGTGGTTTTGCGCCAGGTTTCGCTTACCTTGTTTCTCGTGAAGCCGGTATCCAGGTTCCCCGCCGCGCAAGCCCCCGCACCCGTATTCCGGCGGGTTCTGTTGGGCTTGCCGGAGAATTCAGCGGTATTTACCCCCACGCAAGTCCCGGTGGCTGGCAAATAATTGGCCGCACCACAGAAACACTGTTTGCCCTGGACAGGCAGCCGCCCGCGTTATTGCAACCCGGCATGCAAGTGCAGTTTGTCGATGTCACGCGCGCCCCGGTCTGTGTGCCGGTGGTAAAACCACAGCCCCTCCAACAATCAGCTTCCGGTAGCGCAGTGATGTCAGTGATATCACCAGGTTTACAAACCCTGTTTCAGGATGCCGGGCGCGCAGGGCAGTCAAGCATGGGGATATCCCCTTCGGGTGCACTTGACCAGGCCGCTTGGCGGCGCGCCAACTGGCTGGTTGGCAACCCTGGTCACCTGCCCGCACTGGAAATTACTGCCGGTGGGTTCAGAGCCCGTATTTGTGCCCCAATGGTCGTTGCGCTAACAGGCGCGCCCTGCCCGGTCATGGTCACCCGTGCAGACGGCGCACATTTTACCGCCAGCACAGAAGCGCCACTGGCACTTGAAGCAGGCGACCAGTTACGACTGGGAGCGCCAGCACGCGGCGTGCGCAGTTACCTGGCACGCCGTGGCGGCTGGGCCGTTACACCACAACTGGGCAGTGCCTCACGCGACACGCTGGCACAAGTTGGCCCGGAACCGTTACAGGCTGGGGTTAAATTGTATGCAGGCACCACGCCGCCATACAGTGCGGTACAGCCTGCTGTCATCGGCCTGCCTTCATTACCGGCACCCGGCGAGACCATCACGCTGGATATCATCCCTGGGCCACGCTGCGACTGGTTCAACGACGAAGCGCTGGACCGGCTCACCAGCCAGTGCTGGCAAGTCACGCCACAATCTAACCGCATTGGCCTGCGGTTACAGGGCGAGTTACCGCTTACACGCAGTGACAACCGCGAATTACCCAGTGAAGGAACTTGCATTGGTGCCATCCAGGTTCCGGCGAACGGGCAACCGGTTCTGTTTCTGGCCGACCACCCGTTAACCGGTGGTTACCCGGTGATTGGTGCTGTCGCCCACTACCATCTTGATATTGCGGGCCAACTCCCGCCCAACTGCCAGATTCGCTTTCGGGCCATTCACCCTTTTACTGTTTTTGAGGAGTATAAATAATGAGCGCTGTTGCTACCGTTCCCCCACACAAAGTGCTCGTCGCGAACCGGGGCGAAATTGCGGTTCGCATTATCCGGGCCTGCCATGAATACGGTTTTGCCAGTGTCGCGGTCTATGCTGACCCGGACGTCGACAGCCTGCATTGCCGCCTGGCTGGTGAAGCCTGGGCATTACCCGGGTCCAGCCCGGCAGAGACTTACCTGAATATCGAACAACTGATCGACGTTGCCCGCCGCAGTGAAGCCACAATGGTGCACCCAGGTTACGGCTTTTTGTCTGAGCGGGCTGAATTCGCCCGTGCCGTGGAAGCCGCCGGGCTTATCTGGATTGGCCCACGCCCGGAAACCATCGAGCAATTGGGTGATAAAGTCCAGGCGCGGAAAATTGCCATGGCAGTTGGTGCACCGCTGGTTAAAGGTACGCCAGACCCGGTTTCTTGCGCGGAGGACGTTATCCGCTTTGCCGATGAACACGGCCTGCCCGTTGCTATCAAGGCTGCCTTTGGTGGTGGTGGGCGCGGGTTGAAAGTAGCGTGGTTTCGGGAGGAAATCGCCACACTTTACCAGTCAGCCGTCAGTGAAGCGCTGACAGCCTTCGGGCGCGGGGAGTGTTATGTTGAACAGTATCTCGACCGCCCGCGCCATATTGAAGCGCAGGTTATCGCCGACGAGCAGGGCCACGTAGTCGTGGTGGGTACCCGCGACTGCTCTCTGCAACGCCGCAACCAAAAACTGGTAGAAGAAGCCCCGGCGCCTTTTCTCAGTGCTGAAATCGAAGCACAAATTGCCAGTGCCGCGCAGTCCATTTGCCAGCGTGCCGGTTACCGCAGCGCAGGCACGGTAGAGTTTTTGCTGGGTGCCAATGGTGTGTTGTCGTTTCTTGAAGTCAATACCCGTTTGCAGGTTGAACACCCAATAACTGAAGAAACCAGCGGTCTGGATCTGGTCAAAGAACAGCTACGCGTTGCCCATGGGTTACCACTGAGTATTACCACACCACCAGTGCCGCGTGGCCACGCCATTGAACTGCGGATTAATGCAGAAGACCCGGCGAAAGGTTTTCTCCCGGTGCCGGGTACGATTACACGCTTTGATCTGCCAGGAGGACCAGGGGTACGCGTGGACAGTGGTGTCACCCATGGAGACACTATTTCTGGCTTCTATGATTCACTGATGGCGAAACTGGTCATTTGGGCACCAGACCGCGACCAGGCGCTGGCGCGTGCGCGCCAGGCAGTCAAAGCCTTTCGCATCGAAGGAGTGGCATCAGTGCTGCCTTTCCATGAAGCGGTACTCCATTCCCCGGATTTTACTAAAAGCTTTAGTGTTCATACGCGCTGGATTGAGACTGATTTTTCTGCTGAGCTTGCTGAACAGGTACGCCCTTTACCCCCAGGTAACTCCCCGCTACAACGTTGCTGGATTGAAATTGATGGGCGGCGCCATCAACTGGCTCTCCCGGCCAGTTTCCAGGCTGCCTCCGGTAGTGCTGTTCCGGCAAGTCTGGCTGAAACACCCCAGGCATTACAGGTTGCCGGTGCAGTAACTGCGCCCATCTCCGGCATTGTGCAGCGCTGGCTTAAAACTTCCGGCGAAACCGTCAGTGAAGGCGAGACTCTAGCAGTAATGGAAGCAATGAAGATGGAAGTACCGGTACTTGCTGCCCGCAACGGAGTGCTGTCAATCCAGATTGCTGCAGGAGAAAGCTGCCAGCAGGATGGTGTGTTGGGTAAGGTTACGCCCTGACCCAGGCGTTAACAGTTTATGGTTACAGCCACGCATTTGCGCCCTTCACGGCAAAAGTGCGTGGTAGCACGCATTACTGGTACGTTGCCTGTCGTTGTAATAGAGGTGTACGTCTATGAAAAAATTCTGCAGGCAATATCAGATATCAGTAGCGTCATGTTCGAAAAAGATTTTTAAAGTCACTTTTCCTGATTGTATTTCTTTAAAAATTTAATGAAGGTAAAGTTATTTAGCAAATTGCTGTGCCACCAGAATAATTTAGGTAATGCTGTCAACCTGTTGATGACTATTTTAATCTGTAGTCATTCAATCCTTG
>NZ_JBEAFZ010000032.1:0-19374 GCF_040062415.1 Klebsiella sp. GG_Kp173 | reverse complement strand
GACTATCACTTATTTAAGTGATATTGGTTGTCTGAAGATTCAGGGGGTCAGTCTATACTCCATCTGGCCCTCTCTGAGCATCAGAGGCAGGGAAGCGTATGGTACAACAAAGTTTTGGCGCGAACCGTCGGCTTCTTCAACGGTAACGTACAGATCGCCGTTACCGCCGGTAGAGTAGAGATCGGTTATTTCAAAGGCTCCTGGAGCGACAAAAGCCTGGTAAATCTGATAACCATTCTGCTTGATAACGACACGGGCGTTAGTTCTGGCGATACCGCGCACAATGGGCGCGAAGCCGCGCAGGCTTTCCGGGATCATATCCTCGTCCGTGGCGAGCTGAATCCCCGTGAAAGGCACGCTATCAAAAATACTCGACAGGGAGGAGCTTTCTCCTATGACCAGCGTGCTTTTTAAAGGAACAATGCTGCGTTGAGCATACAGATAAACTGAATCCCAGTCGCTTTTCGTGCCTGCTGATTTATTCCAGGTACTCAAATTACGAAGACGCCAGGGCCCAATGTTTAAACCTGACTGCAGGTTGAGGTTATAATATTCATTATCGGCCTCATAATCTTTTCCTGAACTGAATTGATAGTTGGTTAGTAGTGCGTTAATACCTTCATCATACTCTTCAGGGGGAACGAAACCTTGCGCAATGGTTGAGAGCGCAGCCTGAGGTATAGAGATTAATAACTGTTGAGTATTGAAGTTAAAATCTGTTTTGAAGTTCGGTATCACTCTGGTATTTGCACAGCCATCAGCATCTTCTGTTAAATTGGGAAACGCCTCTACTCTTAATCCGTAAGTTTTTAATGTAGCAATACTTAAACATGGTACTAACTTCAAATCACCGGTTGCAGGCTCTTTTCTTTCGACAAAACGTACGTCAGTGGTTTCTTGTAAGTTATTGTTTAAAATAACATCAATACGATATTTTCCTGGTGCCTGCGCGTCTTTTGTTGCATATAGAGATAAATCGGGTATCGAGGAAGGATCGCTTTGACCCACTGATTTGATAAAGTCAGGATCAAAAAAATCACGAGCCAAGGTATTGTTGCTAAAACCAAGGGCTAGCGCAGGTACAAGAACGAAAAAAGTGCGGGACACACCAGAAAAAACATCATTCCTTTTTTTTATTAAAATAGACATACTTTTCACCCTGGCCTATCAAAAAATAGAAATTAAATAGATACGGAGTAGGCAGACCCCGTGCCCCCATTATCGGTTGCGATCTTCCACTCTACTTGAGAACCATTTGCGCCAGCTGGTAGCGAAAATTCTTTCGTCGCAAAGGCATCAATGTTGTTGATAAAACCGCTCAGCTCTACGCCATTAATTTTGATAGATTTAAAATAGATAAAAAACGGAGTTGTATTTTTAACCGTAATTTTGTTATTGACTTTTTTCCATTCCAGTTTTTTAGCTTCCTGGTTTATTGAAAGATCTTGTATGGATGAAGGGCGATAGATCAGACGCATTCTGTGCCGTACCGCTAGCTGGATTCTGTTTTTATCGCTATCCGCATCGCTGGTTGGTGGAATAGACATTACGTTAAAATAATAAACGGACTCTCTGTCTTTTGGTGCATTAATGATGTTGGCATTGGGAAAAATGCGGACAGTGTTTTTCTGCTTGGCCTCAAGGCGAAACAGCGGCGGTGTCACCATAAAAAAAGAGCTAGTGCTCCCTTCGCGCGGTTCAACCCATGATTTGACCAGGTATGGGATATTGTCTTTGTTTTCCAGATTAGCGCTGATTTCTCGCGTGCCTTCTTTATAAAGGTGACGGGTAGAATCAACGACAACTCCACTGTGAGCGGTAAAGCTTGCGGAAAGAGAAATAACGGCCACTATTTTAAATAATGACTTGAGCATAATTCATTCCCTGAATAAAAAGAATGGGGCGTGCCATAGACGGCAAGCCCCATTAGGTATTAATAGGTGATAGTAAAGGTAGCTACACCTTTAACTGCACCATCGGTTACGCCGTTTGCAGTTTTAACATATGCTGCTTTATAGCGCATAAAAGACGGAGTACCTGCGGTATAAGCGATAGTTTTTGCGGTAGTACCGGTGAAGCTAACGCGTGAACCGTCGGTATTCACTACCGTTACAGCTGCATTGGTTGCCGGGTTAACTGCGGTGTTTGTCAGAATATTATCCTGGCCGCTGATGTAGTCGCCAGTAACGGTGACGTTCAGGTTGCCGGTATAATCGGTTGCACCTTTCTGGCAGTCTTCGATTTTATATTCGATATCTTTAGCCAGCGCCATGTACGGAGAGTTAACGGCCTGGCCGTCCAGAACTGAAGCTTTAATATCATCCAGAGTTAACGCGCCGCCCTGGATCTGCGCTGCAGGAGTCACGTTACAGGATTCACCAGTGTCGGTTACGTTGCCGAGAATTGTCAGTTGAGAACTGTTACCAGCCGCGAAAGCCTGAGCGCTCAGAACTGCAGATGCAGCGACCATTACAGCTACGATTGTCTTTTTCATTTAATTAATCCATATATAGATACTTAGTCCCTGTAGAATCGATAACAGTTATCAGAAGAATGGAGTATGCATTTCTATTGATATCGAAAATAAGTGCCAGCGTTCCTTTATATAGTGCTGAAACCTATCTTCCTGTTGAACGACGCTACAATATCACTTGCCATAGCGAACCATGGGAAAGCGGGGATAATTTAAATTTGTGGTGCAAAAAATGCTTGTGAATTCTTTATGAAATACTCTTGAATTTAGTGTTCACTTTATTTGTTGTGAGTGTGGTTCCAAATGTGATGAATTTAATCTGAAAATGTGGCAACTAAACAAGATAACTATCGCTTGTCTTTCAATCTGATGTATTCTGTGCATTGGCAATGAATGTGAACTGAATCCACTTCCGTCTGAAGTGATAACGTTCATGAACCTGGTGGGCTGAATTAATTAAATTTTATTATGGATAATAGGATGACGTGGGGCAAGGATATGGACGACGCTTTGTTATTTAATGGGTGTATAATTAATCAGGAGATTATATTTAATGCTAATATGAATGAGCTGCGGTCGCTTACCGGGAATGGAGAGTGTGTCAGCCTTAATGCGCCAACTGCCAGATGTTTGCTGTTGCTTTTGCAGAATAAAGGAAAAGTGATTTCACGAGATGAATTTCTGGCGTCCGTATGGGAAACACGGGGCGTAGTGGTATCACAGAATACGTTCTATCAAAATATCTCTTTGCTGAGAAAATCGCTGGTCAGAGCTGGGCTGTCTGAGGATATCATTATCACTGTTCGGCAAAAAGGCTTTAGCGTCGCCCCAGATACTATGATCATCCCCCTGTCTGATGAAGAGTGTGAGAATATGAACCGGATAACATTAATGAATTATTCGGGTAATAATGGAGGGGATATTATTTCCAGTGACAGGGATACATCTAACCTTAAATTAAGTATTCCACTGCCGGAGAGTGTCTCAAATAAAGATGTTGATTTGCGAAAAAATAATGTAGAAGACACAGGGAAAGCATCCGAACGATTACATGTTCACTTTAAAATGCCTATATGGCTAATCGCGTTAATTGTGGTGATGATAGTCATCAATATTATCGTGTTGGTGAGGCTACACCGATAGCGCCCCGCAGTTATGGAATGTTTATAAGGCAACGGCAGGGCAACTTGCTCTTTATCTCAATTCCTTCCTGACGCTGTCTTCACATCAGGATGTCTGCCAGGCCCCGCTGGCAGACAAGGAGCGTGGTGATTAACGCTGCTTCAGTCCCAAATCCAGCGGCGTCTTGCTGGGTTCGCCGCCGATCTCTCGCGCCAGCTTCGGCACCATATATCCAGAGATGAGGGTCAATAGTTCACGCATAATTTCACGGGCTTCATCATCGTTAACCATAAAGTGTGCCGCCCCCTGCACCCGGTCCAGTACGTGCAGGTAGTAGGGCATTACCCCTGCATCGAACAGCGCATTGCTGAGGTCGGCCAGCGTTTGCGCGTTGTCGTTCACCCCGCGCAGTAGCACGCTCTGGTTGAGCAGCGTGACGCCAGCCTGACGCAGCATGGCCATCGCCGTGCGAAACTCATCGTCAATTTCATGGGCGTGGTTGACGTGGTTAACCAGGATCACCTGCAGCGATGAATGCTGAAAGCGGCTGACCAGCGTCTCGGTGATGCGCGCCGGGATAACGATCGGTAAGCGGCTATGAATACGCAGACGTTTAACGTGCGGAATGGCTTCCAGCTGGGTCATCAGCCAGTCAAGCTCATGGTCCTTCGCCATTAGCGGATCGCCGCCGGAGAAGATGATTTCATCCAGCTGCGGATGCTCTGCGATATAGTTCATCGCCGTCTGCCAGTTGCGCCTGGTGCCCTGATTTTCGGCATAAGGGAAGTGGCGACGGAAGCAATAACGACAATTGACCGCACACCCGCCTTTCACCAGCAGCAGCGCCCGATTGCGATATTTGTGCAACAGACCGGGTACGACGCTGTGCTGTTCTTCCAGCGGATCGGTGGAGTAGCCGGGGGCAACGATAAACTCCTCTTCGGCGGTAAGTACCTGACGAAGAAGCGGATCGTCGGGGTTGCCTTTCTCCATACGGGCGATAAACGCGCGTGGGACGCGCAGCGGGAACAGGCGTCTGGCCTCACGTCCGGCCAGCAGTTTTTCATCAGCGTCTACATTTAAAAGACGCAGCAGTTCATCAGGACTGGTCACAACATTGGCAAGTTGCGTTATCCAATCTTCTCTGGATGGGGTATTTAGGGTTACAATATGCGCCATTTTGTGGCTTAGCTACCAGTTAAACAATTTCAGAGGGCCTTATGGCGACTTACTATAGCAACGATTTTCGTGCTGGTCTTAAAATCATGTTAGATGGCGAACCTTATGCGGTAGAAGCCAGCGAATTCGTTAAACCAGGTAAAGGCCAGGCGTTTGCGCGCGTTAAGCTGCGCCGCCTGCTGACCGGCACCCGCGTTGAGAAAACCTTCAAATCTACTGATTCCGCAGAAGGCGCGGATGTTGTCGATATGAACCTGACTTACCTGTACAACGACGGTGAGTTCTGGCACTTCATGAACAACGAAACCTTCGAACAGCTGTCTGCTGATGCGAAAGCGATCGGTGACAATGCCAAATGGCTGCTGGATCAGGCTGAGTGCATCGTGACCCTGTGGAACGGCCAGCCGATCGCGGTCACCCCGCCGAACTTCGTTGAACTGGAAATCGTTGATACCGACCCAGGTCTGAAAGGCGACACCGCGGGTACCGGTGGTAAACCAGCGACGCTGTCTACTGGCGCCGTGGTTAAAGTGCCGCTGTTCGTCCAGATTGGCGAAGTGATCAAAGTGGATACTCGCTCTGGCGAATATGTATCCCGCGTGAAGTAATCATCACGTCATGATGACTGGCGCAGCCATTGTGCTGCGCCGCACTTTTTGTAAAAGCTCGACGAACACGACACATGAAGCGTAGCGTAAAACTCCTGGTGTTACTGTTTCTGAGCAGCGCGCTGCTGTCTGGCTGCAATACCGCACGCGGTTTCGGTGAAGATATACAGGGCCTGGGCCACGCCATCTCGCATGCCGTGAGCTAACTTCCGTTCTAACTGCAGCGCGAATCTGGTGCGCTCCTCCTTCTGCGATACTCCTTTTCTCTTAAAAAACGCAAAGATCCCTTCATTTGTGGATGATTTGTCTATGCTTATAGGGCATGAAAACAAAACTGACACTAAGGATGACATTATGGTGAAAAAAACGATTGCAGCGTTCTTTACGGTTTTGGCCCTCTCTTCAGCACTGACCGCTTGTAACACCACGCGCGGTGTGGGTCAGGATATTTCAGAAGGCGGCAGCGCAATCTCTGGCGCAGCAACCAAAGCTCAGCAATAACAGCCTTCGACGGTACGGTTTTGCGCCGTACCGTTCTTCACTTCCCCTATTCTGTTGGATATACTCACTACAACTTTTCATCCACCTTACGGGACGACCCGTAAGCGTTTCTCATCCGGGGACGGCCCCAGCAAAGGAGCCTTATGTCCTGGATAGTCTTATTTATCGCTGGCCTGCTCGAAGTGGTGTGGGCCGTCGGCCTGAAATATACCCATGGCTTTAGCCGCCTGGTTCCCAGCGTCATCACCATCGTAGCGATGGTCGTCAGCATGGCGCTGCTCTCATGGGCGATGAAAACCCTGCCGGTGGGTACCGCTTACGCCGTCTGGACAGGGATCGGCGCCGTGGGCGCCGCTGTGACCGGTATCGTACTGTTAGGTGAATCGGCCAGCGCCATGCGTATCGCCAGCCTCGCCTGCATCGTAGTCGGTATTATTGGCCTGAAGATCAGCGCGCACTAGTTGTAGCGCTGATTGACCCAGACCAGTTTGCTGATATCAAAACCTTGCTGGGTGGCAATATCCAGCATCTGCTGCCTGACTTGCGGGGCGATGGTGGGGGCTCGCGCCAGCAGCCACAGATAGTCGCGATCGGGGCCGCAGACCAGCGCGTAACGATACTCCTTATCCAGCGCAATCACGTTATAGCTGCCATAGAAGGGGCCGAAGAAGGAGATCTTCAGCGCGGCGCGGCTGGGCTCGCCGGTAAAATACGCCACCCCGTCCGTTTTCTGCCACATGTGGCGGTCGGGGTTATAGCCTTTATTCACCACGTCCAGACCGCCGTCATCGCGCGACTGCCAGGTGATGGTGACCTTTTCCAGCCCGCTTTCAAAAGGATGGTCGAAGCGGGCGATTTCGTACCAGGTGCCCAGATAGCGCTGAACGTCGAAGGGGCTGACCACGGTGACGCCCGGCGGCGGGGCTGGGGTGCTGCAGGCGACAGACAGGAACGAGACGGCGACCACGGTGATTATCGGCAGGATACGCATGGTATGCTCCTTGCTGGCTTTTAAGCTAAGTGTAGAGTCCGGCAGGGAAAAGGCGGCAAGATTTTTCTATGAAGCGAGCCCGGTAGCAGAATTGCTGCCGGGCCCTTGCAGGATCAGATAAACAGTACGCCAACGAGAGTGATGACGCTGAGGATCGCCGCCAGACCGTAGAAGACCCACTTACCGTTTGGCACATGGATTTTCAGGTCGTGCATGGCGTGGTGAATACGATGCAGCCCACACCACAGCGGCAGGACTATCATCAGAAAGATGAACGCGCGGCCGATGAAGCTTTGGGCAAAGGCCAGTACGCGCTCATAGCTGAAGGCGTCGGCCGGGGCGAGCCCCAGCGGTAGCAAGATGCCCACCAGCAACACCATCACCGGCGCGACAATCGCGCCCCACATGCCGCCTGCGCCAAACAGCCCCCAGAATACGGGTTCATCGGAACGTTTTGGATTGGGATTAATCATCTCAGCCTCCTTACCAGAACAGGGCGACAAACAGGATCACTACGGTGACCACCGCTGTCACCACCCAGAGCCCTTTAATGACTGGCTCTGGCCCCATTTTTTCGCCTTTGATGATGATGTTGGCGGCTTTTGGCGCCAGCTCGAACCAGGTTTTGGTGTGCAGCAGCGCTGCCGCCAGGGTGATCAGGTTAAGGATCACTACCACAGGATTTTGCAGGAATCCGATATATCCCGCCCAGCTTTCAGCGCCGTGCTTGAGGGCAAACAGCCCGTAAATCAGCACAATGCTGAACCATACCGTCGGTACTGCCGTACCTTCCCGCACCATGTAGAAGCGATAAAATGGCAGCTTTTTCCACCAGGTGGAGGTCATCGGCCGGACGTAGGGTTTGCGTTTCGTCGTCATAATGCACTCCTTAGCGTGGTTTCAGGGTGGCGATAAGAAAGTCTTTCGAACTTTCCACCTTGCCCTGCTGGATCGCGGCCGCCGGGTCGACGTGCTTCGGACAGACTTCCGAGCAGTAGCCCACGAAAGTACAGGTCCAGACGCCGTTCTGGCCGTTAAGCTGCGCCATGCGTTCCTTTTTGCCGTGGTCGCGGCTGTCTTCGTTATAGCGGTGGGCGAGGGTGATCGCCGCCGGGCCGATAAACTCCGGGTTCAGGCCGAACTGCGGACAGGCGGCATAGCACAGCCCGCAGTTGATACAACCGGAGAACTGATGATATTTGGCCATCTGGGCTGGCGTCTGCTTGTTTGGTCCCTGGTCCGGAGTGCGGTTATTACCAATGATATACGGCTTAATGGCCTCCAGACTTTCGATAAAGTGGGTCATATCCACCACCAGATCGCGCTCGATCGGGAAGTTGGCCAGCGCCTCAACCTTGATGCCTTTGGTGTAATCCCGCAGGAAGGTTTTACAGGCCAGCTTCGGCACCTTATTGACCATCATGCCGCAGGAGCCGCAGATTGCCATTCGGCAGGACCAGCGGTAGCTCAGGTCGGGCGCCAGGTTGTCTTTAATGTAGCCCAGCGCGTCCAACAGCGAGGTCTGTTCATCGTAAGGCACGTCATAGAATGCGCTGTGCGGTGCAGTGTCGACCTCCGGGTTGTAACGCACCACTTCGACTTTCAGGTTTTTCATCTCAGCCATGGGTGGTCTCCTTCTTCTCAGCCGCTTCCGCTTCAGCGCCATAGACACGTTTCGCCGGCGGCAGCGTGGTGATCTTCACATCGCCATATTCCAGGCGGGTGGTGCCATCGGCCTCGCGGAAGGCGAGCGTATGTTTGAGGAAGTTGACGTCGTCGCGTTCGGTACAGCCTTTATCCAGACGCTGGTGCGCACCGCGCGATTCTTTACGGGCGAGGGCCGAGTGCGCCATACATTCGGCAACGTTTAAACCATGCCCCAGCTCAATGGTGTAAAGCAGATCGGTGTTGAATACGCTGGAGTTGTCGGTAATGCGCACGCGCTTAAAGCGCTCCTGCAGCTCAGCCAGCTTGTCGATAGTTTTCTGCATCAGCTCTGGCGTGCGATAGATGCCGCAGCCTTCCTCCATCGACAGCCCCATTTCGTCGCGGATTTTCGCCCAGTTTTCGTTACCCTCCTGGTTGACGAGATCTTTCAGACGACGCTCCACATCGGCAGCCTGCGCATCGAGGGCGGAGCCGTTCGCCTCGCCCGCCTGGGCGGCGCGCTGCATGGCCTGTTCCCCGGCCAGGCGGCCGAAGACCACCAGCTCGGCCAGCGAGTTGGAGCCCAGGCGGTTGGCGCCGTGCAGACCAACGGACGAGCATTCGCCCACGGCAAACAGCCCTTTGATGCGGGTTTCGCACTGTTGATCGGTTTCGATGCCGCCCATGGTGTAGTGCGCGGTCGGGCGTACCGGAATCGGTTCTTTCACCGGGTCGACGCCGACGTAGGCTTTCGCCAGCTCACAGATAAACGGCAGACGCTCCAGCAGTTTTTTCTCGCCGAGGTGGCGCAGATCGAGGTAGACCACGTCGCCGCGCGGCGTTGGAATGGTGTTCCCCTTCCGCCATTCGTGCCAGAAGGCCTGGGACACTTTGTCGCGTGGGCCCAGCTCCATATATTTGTTCTTCGGTTCGCCGAGCGGGGTTTCCGGGCCCATGCCGTAATCCTGCAGATAGCGATAGCCGTTTTTGTTGACCAGGATCCCGCCTTCGCCGCGGCAGCCTTCGGTCATCAGGATCCCGGAGCCCGGCAGGCCGGTCGGGTGATACTGCACGAATTCCATATCGCGCAGCGGCACGCCGTGGCCCAGCGCCATACCCATCCCGTCACCGGTAACGATGCCGCCGTTGGTGTTATAGCGGTAGACGCGCCCAGCGCCGCCGGTAGCCAGCACTACCGCGTTGGCGCGGATCTGCACCAGGGTGCCTTCCATCATATTCATCGCCACCAGGCCGCGGGCCTGGCCATCATCGACCAGCAGATCAAGGACAAAATGTTCATCAAAGCGTTGAATTTGGGGAAACTGAAGGGAGGTCTGGAAGAGGGTATGCAGCATGTGGAAGCCGGTTTTATCGGCGGCAAACCAGGTGCGTTCGATCTTCATGCCACCGAAGCGCCGGACGTTAACGCTGCCGTCAGGGCGGCGGCTCCACGGGCATCCCCACTGTTCCAACTGGGTCATTTCCGTCGGGCAGTGATGAACGAAATAGTCGACGACATCCTGTTCGCAAAGCCAGTCACCTCCGGCGACGGTGTCGTGAAAATGGTACTCAAAGCTATCGTGATCCTGGGCAACGGCTGCTGACCCCCCTTCTGCTGCGACCGTGTGGCTGCGCATAGGATAGACTTTAGAAATCAGGGCGATTTTGGCATTGGGGTTGGCCTGGGCGGCGGCGATAGCGGCGCGAAGGCCTGCACCACCGGCGCCAATTACGGCGAGATCGGCTTGAAAAGTTTGCACGACATTCCTCCAGTTTTAGTGTATTTCGCCGCCGGGCTGGCGAAAAAGTATCACTGCTCCTTTATAGGTACAGGAGTATAGCCGTAGGGTCAGTATGGAAAATTGACGTGTTCGATTTTTTTATCGATATGTGCGGTTATTTATCAGTGATATTTATGCATTTAAGTTAACGATAGATTAATGGCATGTAATCTGCCGGGGATTGCACAAAATTTGTTTCACTCGCCGGTTGCGAGTAGACTTCGTGCCCTTGTTTGCAATCGGAGAAAGTACCATGAGCGAGACGGCAACCTGGCAGCCGAGCGCACCCATTCCCAATCTGTTGAAACGCGCGGCGATGATGGCGGAAATCCGCCGTTTCTTTACCGATCGCGGCGTGCTGGAGGTGGAGACGCCTTGCATGAGTCAGGCGACGGTAACGGATATCCATTTGTTCCCGTTTGAAACCCGTTTCGTCGGCCCGGGCCACTCACAGGGACTCAATCTGTACCTGATGACCAGTCCGGAATACCATATGAAGCGCCTGCTGGCGGCGGGCTGTGGCCCGGTCTTCCAACTGTGCCGTAGCTTCCGTAATGAAGAAATGGGGCGTCATCACAATCCGGAATTCACCATGCTGGAGTGGTATCGTCCGTGCTATGACATGTATCGCCTGATCAACGAGGTGGACGATCTGCTGCAGCAGGTGCTGGAGTGCCAGCCGGCGGAAAGCCTCTCCTATCAGCAGGCGTTCCAGCGTCATCTGGATATTGACCCGCTCTCTGCCGATAAAGCGCAGCTGCGCGAAGTCGCGGCGAAGCTGGATCTGAGCAATATCGCCGATACTGAAGAAGATCGCGACACGCTGCTGCAACTGTTGTTCACCATGGGCGTGGAGCCGCACATCGGCAAAGATCGGCCGACGTTCATTTATCATTTCCCGGCGACTCAGGCCTCTTTAGCGCAGATCAGCCCGGAAGATCATCGGGTCGCGGAGCGCTTCGAGGTCTATTACAAAGGGATTGAGCTGGCAAATGGTTTCCACGAGCTGACCGACGCCCATGAGCAGCGCCTGCGCTTTGAGCAGGACAACCGCAAGCGTGCCGCGCGCGGTCTCCCGCAGCAGCCCATCGATAACAACCTGCTGGCGGCGCTGGAGGCGGGGCTGCCGGACTGCTCCGGCGTGGCATTGGGCGTTGATCGCGTGGTGATGCTGGCGCTGGGCGCTGAAAGCATCGGCGAGGTGATCGCCTTTACGGTCGACCGCGCCTGATGGCGCTGTCACCTCCTGCCGCCAGTGGGCGGGGGAGGTGACAGGTCTGCCCTGATTCCCCCTCCCTCATGCTATCCCGGCTTTCGCCCGAATATCCACAATCTCCTTCGGTGCTCTTGCTACTATCCGCGCTCGTTTTATGAGGCCAGGCGACGCTGTTGGCGACCGGCGTGGTGTTGCTGATGGTGACCTTCGCCAATATCTTCACCATCATTCAGCCGGTCATCGACAGCGGGGACTGGAGCAGCACGCTGTGGATGGTCGGCGGGCCGATCTTCTTCTCGCTGCTGGCGTGGGGAATTTACGAAAGCTACCGTCGGCGCCTGGCGTCCGGCGCGCTGGTGATGGAGAGTTAAAGAACCTGCCCGGCAGTGCCGCCGGGCAGGCTATGGCTTAAAGGCTGCCAGCCGTACGTCGGCTGGTTTTTCCGGCCGAGGTCATGGTTTTACTGCTTTGCCTGCCGTCAATACTTTCCAGACGCATCTGGAACGGAGGGAACGGCATATCAATGCCATGCTCGCGGAAGCCCGCCAGGATCAGCTGATGCATCTCATGGCGCAGCGGCATGCGGTGCCCCATCTCGGCGGCAAAAATACGCAGCTCGAAAATCTGGATCCCCTGCTGCAGGTCGACGAGAAACGCCTCCGGCGCCGGGGTATCGATGACCAGCGAGCAGCGATGCGCCGCGGCGATGAGAATTTTCGTGACCTCTTCGGTATCGGCGTCCACAGGCGCCGGCACCGTCAGCACCACGCGGGTGACCGAGTCCGATAGCGACCAGTTGATAAACTGCTCGGTGATGAACGCCTTATTCGGCACGATAATCTCTTTCCGGTCCCAGTCGCTGATGGTGGTGGCGCGGGTATTGATGCGGGTAACGCTGCCCGTCAGATCGCGGATGGTGACCGTATCGCCGATGCGGATCGGTTTCTCAAACAGAATAATCAGGCCGGAGATAAAGTTAGCGAAGATCTCCTGCAGGCCAAACCCGAGACCCACACCCAGTGCGGCGACCAGCCACTGCAGCTTCGACCACTCAATGCCGATCATCGAGAAGCCCACCAGTCCACCGACCAGCATCAGCAGATACTTGGTGATGGTGGTGATGGCGTAGCCGGTGCCGGGCGTTAAATCGAGGTGCTGGAGGATCGCCAGCTCCAGCAGCGCCGGCAGGTTGCGCACCAGCTGAGTGGTGATGATCAGCACCAGAATGGCAATCAGCACCGCGCCAAGGGTGATGGGCTCGAGGCTTTCCACTCCTTGTACCGTTGAGGTGACGTCCCACAGCGAGATATTCTCAAGGAAGCCAAACGCCGAGTGAATTTCCGACCACAGCACGATGACCGACAGCAGCGCGATCAGCATCAGCAGGGAACGCACGAGGCGCAGCGACTGGGTACTGATAGCATCGAGATCGACCTCGCTGACCTCCGTCTCCACCGACCCTTCCGGGCTGCTGACGTGAACAGGCTCATCTTCGCCGCGGGCGCGCTGGGCGAGAATTTCCGCGCGACGATGGCGGGCCCGGTCGAAGGCCAGCCGGCGGCGCTGGATCAGCATCCAGCGGCGGATAATGTGATAGACCACCAGCAGCAGGAACCAGATGGCGACGGAGGTTTCCAGACGCGCCAGCAGCGCCTGGGCGGTGGCGAGATAGCCGACGGCCGCCGCCAGCATGGCCACCAGCGGCGCGCCAAGCATCAGGTTCCACAGCAGGCGGTTCACCATATTGTCGCCATTCCCCTCTTTATCCAGATAGAGCGGGATACCGGCGTGCTTAAGACTCAGAGTGACCACCGCCAGCGCGCCGCAGATCAGCAGGAAGCACAGGCGGCCCAGCGAAGCGGAGAACTCGCGGTCGTTAAGATTATCGAACATGATCAGCGCCATAATCAGCGGCACAATCAGCCCGATGCTCATCAGGTAGTAGCGCATCGCTTTCGCCACTCGGCTACGTGGCCAGCCGAAGTGGGCGATAAACAGTCCGTTTGGCCGGGCGAAGGTGGCGCAGATCATCACCACCCACAGCAGAGGCACCGTGGCGGTGACCCCATCGCCAATCGCCACCGCCAGCGGGAATGGCCAGGCGGACTGCAGACCATAGCCGAGCGTCATCCATAGCACCGGCAGCGGCGAAGCCACCAGTATCGACCAGAAGACCGTACGCAGCGTCAGCCAGAAGTGATCCTGGGTGACTTTCCCCACCCGAGCGCTGGAGCGCTCAAGGAAGCGGGTGAAATGGCGCCGCGAGCTGATGCTGAAGCCAACCAGCAGCAGGGCGGCAAACAGCGGTAGCAGGGTCTCTTTGCTGGTGAGCATCATCGCGCTGGCTTTACCCAGTTCGCTGATGGTATCCAGGGAAATCAGGCGCCGCAGATCCTGGACGATTTCCAGCGGCCAGGAGAAGCCGATGGGGCTGACGTCCGAAGTCCAGAACAGATAGCGGTGGGTGGCTTCGTTGATCTCCTTCAGCGCGTCTTCCAGCTGGCCGTTGGCGACCTTCAGCTTGGTGAGCTCGAGCATCAGGGTATCGCCGCCGCGCAGCAGCGAGTTCAACAGCTCGTTCTGCGTGCGCAGCTGCGCCTGCAGGATCTTGTTCTGCTCGCTGGTCAGCGGTTCACCGTCGGCCTGGCGGATCTGCCGCAGCTGCGGCTGCTTACTGAGTAAATCCTCAAAGCGCAGACGCTGCACGCGCAGCTGCGCCATTTCCGTATCCAGCTGCTGCGGGCGAGGGCGCTCCGGCAGCCGCGCCACTTGGGCGCGCAGGGCTTCGCCCAGCAGATTGGAGGAGCCCAGCCACTGCGACTGCTCGCGCAGGGTGTTTAATGCCTGGCGCACCTGCAGCGTTTGATTCGTCGCCTGCCGCTGCTGGGACGCCACCAGATCCATACGCTGCGCCTGTTGGTTCAGCGCCTGGGAGAGCTCACGGTTGACTTTAAACTGGGCGGTGATGTCCGGCGGCAGGTTTTCACTGTTCTCCGCCAGCAGTTCGGTACTTTCCAGCGCTTTTTCCGCCTCCCGCTGGCGCTGGCTATTCTGCAGATTACGCAGCGCCTGCAGATAGGCATCCAGCTGCTCGCTCTGCTTTTGCGCCAGTTCAGAACGGGCGCGCGACAGCTCCTGGCGGTTATTGGCGGAGAGCTGGGCGAGGTCGAGTTCATCCACCAGCGCCTTCAGGCGCGCCGATTCCGCCTGCAGGGCAAGATTTTGCGCTTGGGCGAGAGCATTGTTGCCGGTTTGCGTGCCGATGCGGCGCTCAACCTCATTGAGCTGACGCCGGGCGTCGGTTTGCTGCTGCGGCAGCTGGTTCAGGGAGTCGGCGATTTCACGCGCGCGATCCTGCTCCTGTTGCGCCTGACGGCTTGACTCCAGCAGCTGGCTGCTGACCTGGAGGATCTCCTGGTTCAGCGCATCGGCGGTCAGGCCGACTGGCACCTGGCGCGGCTCTTCGCTCAGATTGTTGAGCTGGGCGCGCAGGCTTTGAAACAGTTTGGGGAAATTGTCGATAACGTCCTGATACTGACGGGCGCGCTCGAGGGACGATTTTTGTTCCTCAAGCGCGTTCAGCGCGGACTGCAGAACTTCAACGGTTTCAGGCTGGGCGGGCTTTGCCGCCTTCGCCTGTTCCAGTTCCTGGGTTATCTGTTTAGCATCCGGGGCTGTCGCAGCGTACGCCCCGAAACTGAGGCTCAAGGCCAACAGGAAAGTGTATATCAGGCGCACGGCATAACCCTTTTGCTGAAGAATTAACCTTGGTCTTGTTTATCGTCAACCAGCGGGCTGGCGCGATGTTCGGCGCGGATCTCTTCTTCCGGTAACGGCGCCGGTTCAGCGGCGGCGGTTGCTTCCACCGTTGTCGCCAGCGGTTGGCCGATTTTAGTCACGGACAGGCTTTGCAGCGTGTCGACCAGCTTCACCTGGCCCGGGGCAAACAGGTTGATCACGGTGGAGCCCAGTTTAAAGCGGCCCATCTCCTGGCCTTTCAGCAGGGCGACGGAGCCTTCGCTGTCGCCAGCGGGCCAGGTCCAGCGTTTAATAATGCCTTCGCGCGGCGGGGTCACGGTGCCGGACCACACGGTCTCGATGCTGCCGACGATAGTCGCGCCCACCAGAATTTGCGCCATCGGACCAAACTCAGTATCAAACAGGCAGATGACGCGCTCGTTACGGGCGAACAGGTTCGGCACGTTCTGCGCCGTCAGATGGTTAACGGAGAACAGGTCGCCAGGAACGTAGATCATTTCGCGCAGGATGCCGTTGCACGGCATGTGCACGCGGTGATAGTCGCGCGGCGACAGATAGGTGGTGGCGAAGCTGCCGTTACGGAACAGGTCGGCCATCTGATAGTTGCCGGCCAGCAGGGCTTCCAGGCTGTAGTTGTGGCCCTTGGCCTGCAGGATTTTGTCGTCTTCAATCGCGCCAAGCTGGCTGATTACGCCGTCGGCCGGCATCACCAGCACGTTAGGATCGGTATTCAGCGGGCGAACGTCGTCGCGCAGCGGGCGTACAAAGAAATCGTTGAAGGTACGATAGGCCGCGGTATCCGGCTTCTGCGCCTCTTTCATATCGACCTTGTAGTATTTCACGAACAGATCGATGACCAGCTTCGTCAGCCAACCTGCGCGTTTGCTCGCACCCCAGCCTGCGAGGCGGGTGAGCCACAGTTTAGGCAGAATGTATTGCAGTGAAAGTTTAAGATCGTTTAACAAAGTAGCCTCCAGGCCATGATATGTCGTTCCTGACCCCGCCCGCGGGCGGGGACCTGAAAAAAGGGGGACGATTCTATACGTAAAACTCGTCAAATGGCATCCGCGTAAGCTGCGTCATCACCGCTGCCCGGCAGCGCCTGACGTGACGCTCAGCTTAATGGTCAGTCATCGGACGAGGAAAAGTTTTTACGCGTTTTTACCTGTACCTGCGCCATGCTTTCCAGGATGCGGTGGTAGTTCTCGAAACGGCTCTCGGCGATCTTGCCGTTCTCTACCGCTTCACGAAGCGCACAGCCAGGATCGGTATCGTGTTTACAGTCGCGATATTTGCAACGGCCTAAATAATCATGGAATTCGACAAAGCCGTTGGTGATTTGTTCCGCTTCCAGATGCCACAGGCCGAACTCACGTACTCCCGGTGAATCAATCACATCACCGCCGTGCGGGAAGTGGTAGAGGCGCGCCGCGGTGGTGGTGTGCTGGCCTAAGCCGGAAACGTCCGAGACATCATTGGTGAGGATCTGATCCTCATTCAGCCCCAGCAGGGCGTTCAGCAGGCTCGATTTACCCACCCCGGACTGCCCGGCGAAGATGCTGATGCGGTCGGTCAGGGCCGCTTCCAGCGGCTTGAGGCCGTCCTGAGTACGGCTGGAGACCAGCAGCACGCGGTAACCGATGTGGCGGTAGATGTCCATTTGTTCATTGACGAAGCGCAGGCCATCGTCATCCAGCAGATCGATTTTGTTCAGGACGATTAACGGCTCGATATCCTGCGCCTCGCAGGCCACCAGATAGCGATCGATAATATTCAGCGATAGCTCAGGCAGGATCGCGGAAACCACCACGATCTGGTCGATATTGGCGGCGATAGGCTTCACGCCGTCGTAAAAATCCGGACGCGTCAGGACGGAGGCGCGATCGTGAACCGCTTCGACGATCCCTTTGACGCTTACGCCGTCGGCAGCGTCTTTACCCGGCCGCCAGACCACACGGTCGCCGGTGACCAGCGAACGGATCGTCCGGCGGATATTGCAGCGATGCACGCTGCCGTCAGCGGATTCGACGTCGGCATGCATGCCAAAGCGACTGATGACAATGCCTTCCGACGGGTCGCCAAACAGGTTGTCATCGTAGTCGGCCTTCTCCGCAGTGGTTTTCAGACGGCGCTGGTGGTTGGCTTTGACGCGGCGCTGCTGGCCTTTGGAGAGTTTATTTTTACTCAATCGAACTGGCTCCTGGTCGCCCTGATGGGGCAAAACCTCTATGATACACGCTATTTTAGATGAATATAGTCACGCAAGAAGGGTGGAAAATAGCATGAGTGCAAATGAAAACAACCTCATTTGGATCGATCTTGAGATGACAGGGCTGGATCCAGAGCGCGATCGCATTATCGAAATCGCCACCCTGGTGACCGATGCCAACCTGAACATTCTGGCCGAGGGGCCGACCATCGCGGTGCATCAATCGGATGCCCAGCTGGCGCTGATGGACGAGTGGAATGTGCGGACGCATACCGGCAGCGGGCTGGTGGATCGCGTGAAGGCCAGCGCCGTCAGCGAGCACGACGCCGAACTGGTGACCATTGAGTTTCTTAAGCAGTGGGTGCCGGCGGGTAAATCGCCGATCTGCGGCAACAGCATCGGCCAGGATCGTCGCTTCCTGTTTAAGTACATGCCGCAACTGGAAGCCTATTTCCACTATCGCTATCTGGACGTTAGCACGCTGAAAGAGCTGGCGCGCCGCTGGAAGCCGGAAATTCTCGACGGCTTTAAAAAGCAGGGTACCCACCAGGCGATGGACGATATCCGCGAGTCAGTCGCCGAGCTGGCTTACTACCGCGAGCATTTCATCAAGCTGTAAACCGCGACCGGGCCCTGTGCGCGGCCCGGTACACCTTTCTGCGTTATTTAAACCACTTCTGCTGCATCTGCTGGAAGTCAGGCGTCGCCATGACCGCGGTCAGGGCATCGTTGATCGCATTCAGCAGCTCCGGATCGTCTTTGCGCACCGCAATCGCATACTGCTTACCGTAATAGGCCGGGTCGGTGGCCCGTTCATCCATGATGGCGTAGTCAGGGTTCTCTTGCTGCCAGGCGTCGAGGGTGGCGAAGTCGCCCATAACGCCGGTTATTTGCCCGGCTTTCAGCGCCGCCAGGGCGCTGGCGACATCGTCGTAAGGAACAGCCTGTACGGCTTTCTGTTTATCACGCAGATAGTGCTGATGCAGTGTGCCTTTCACCACGCCGACTTTTTTGGCTTTCAGGTCGGCAAAGGTATGGGCGACATCTTTGTTGACGATCACCACCCCGGAGAGCGCCTGGCGATAGGGGCGGCTGAAGGCGACCTGCTTCTCACGCATCGGGATCACTTCCATGCCGGCAATCACCGCGTCAAATTTCTTGAAGCGTAAAGCCGGGATCAGCGTATCGAAACGCTGCGCTGTGAACTGGCACTGCGCCTGCATCTGCTGGCACAGGGCTTGGGCAAGATCGATATCGAAGCCGACAGGCTGATTCTTGCCGTTGGCAGTGACAAACGGCGGATTGGCCGTGCTGGTGCCAAAATGGAGCGTCTCGGCTGACGCGGTTCCGATAGCCAGCGTGCTCAGCAGCAGGACGGTGAGGACTTTTCTCATGCTAATTCCCTGTTTGGCGGCGTGGTGGCCTCGTTTTACGTCGCGCCACCGCGGTATGATGCGAGCGATTTTGCGTCATTCAGGCGGGCGGAAAAAGCGATTTTGCCCGAAATGACGCTTATTTATACAATTCAGCAGCGTAGGTGGCGAGAAAATATCCATTTAAACAAAAAACGCAAAAAAGTGATGAACAGGGGGTTGCAGGGGCATCGAATTCTCGTATAATGCGCCTCCCGTAACGACGCAGAAATGCAAATTACGGCGCCATCAAAATATGGCAAAAAATGCAGTAACGCGGGAATAGCTCAGTTGGTAGAGCACGACCTTGCCAAGGTCGGGGTCGCGAGTTCGAGTCTCGTTTCCCGCTCCAAAATTTGAAAGCACCATCCTGATCAAAGGATTTCATCTCGCAGACGCGGGGGCGAAAGCCGAAGATTAAGCGGGAATAGCTCAGTTGGTAGAGCACGACCTTGCCAAGGTCGGGGTCGCGAGTT
>NZ_JBEAFZ010000031.1:0-21570 GCF_040062415.1 Klebsiella sp. GG_Kp173 | reverse complement strand
TCCCCTGCTCTACCGACTGAGCTATCCGGGCAACGGGGCGCATTAAACCGTAATCCGCCCACCCCGTCAACCAAATTTCTTAAATTACTTGTCGATTGCTTATCTTTGCGGCAATTCCGCGTTCAAAGGCGCATTTTGACTCAATATCACTGCATGCCGTTATCACCTTGACGGCTTTTCCAGCCGCTGGTGACGGAGATAACGTGACGCAACCCGGAAATCAGGTAATCACCAATCACCTCTTCATCTTCCCGCGGCGAGCTCAGCGTGATTTCCGCATCCACGCCGTGACGATAGGCGCCATGATGGCTGAAAATGGTGCCGATATAACATTTTCCGTTCAGCCACACCGGAATATAGGCCACCGTCTCATAGATATAGTTGACGGCAACGCCGCTGTAGTAGTTGTCCGCCTCGTCGGCGGAGGTGCCGGGCGGAATGGGGCAGATCGGCGCATCGTTGTCGCTGGCGGGCTTATCTTTCAGCAGGTTGCCCTGCATAACCTCCAGCGAGCGCAGCAGATCCGCTTTATCGCCGTCGCTCAGGCTGGGGGTCAGCGGTTGGTCTTTCTCCGGGGAGCGGATGCTGTTCAGCGTATAGCGATAGCGAACCGTCACCGCGGGCGTCTGGCTGGCGGTGCTGAACGGGCGCAGCAGGTAGAGATTATCTTCGCCAAACTGGCCGTTGTACCACAGGGCATACACCTGGCCGTTGATTTTGACCCAGTGGTTCCACTGGTTAGCCCCGCGGCCATTAATGGAAAAGAGGGCGCCGGGCACCCCGGCATCGAAATCGTCGCCATTATCACTGTCGCTACCGTCGACGGCGGCAAAGTCATTATCGCCGCGCCGGAGCACCCCGGTGTAGCTGAAGAGCCCGGTGCCGCCCACGTAGCTGTCGATGATCAGATCGCGTTTGCCGTCGCCGTCGAGGTCGATAAGCGTAAAGCTGACTTTGCCGTTTTCTGAATCTGCGCTAATTGCGGAGCGCAGAAACGCCTGCCACTCGTCATCGCTGATATCCGGGGACGGTTTGCTGGTCGTCACCAGGCTGTCATCGGCGTAAGTGAGCGTGAAGTCGGTAATATGGCCGGTTAACGGAAACTGCTCGGCGACCCGGTTCAGCGCCAGTTCGGGATCGCTTTTTTGCGCCTTCAGCACCGCGTTATACAGCGTTCGCAGGGCCAGGTTATCCGCCTCTTTCTGCTGCTTCGGGATCACCTGGCTGACAAAGGTCGGCAGCATCCAGGTACCGCCCGGGGTGATTTCCCGGCACATACCGGTGCTGTACTTCAGGCTGGGAACGAAGGTCTTACCCTCCCAGACCCGCGTCTCGCCGGTTACGCAGTCGGCCATGCCCCGCTCTTTATGCAGGAAGACCAGCGTGCCGTTGGCGTAGCTGGAGGCCTCGGTAGTGAGCAGCCGCGGTTTGCTCAACTGGGCGTTGTCGACCAGCCACAGGGCATAGCCATCGTTATAGGGCGCTCGCCAGCAGAGCGCCTGCGCCAGCGAATGGGTTTTATCCAGCGCGGTAAGGGTAATCTGGCGCTCTGCCGCCGGAATGGCCGGGTTCTGCCAGTCTTCACAGCGCTGATTCAGCAGCGGCGTCAGGGAGGGCAACAGCTTCTGGCGCTGGAGCATGTTTAGCGGTACAGGCTGCGCGTTGTGGATCACCGGCGCGGCGATGATTTCCGGGGCGGGGGCGGCGGGCAAGATGGCGTCGTCGCCCGCGTCGCCTTTATCCAGCAGCGCGTCGGCGGTGCCGGTTCGTCGCTGAAACGCATCCATTTTACGCAGCACTTCGCGGCTGCCAGCGCTGGAAAGCAGCATGTGCTGGCCGTTAAGGGCGAATCCGATTTTGCGCTGGTTCGCCAAGGCCTGCAGCACAGCGGATGTCTGATCGCTGTCCAGACGGAAGTGGCTGTCATCCACGGCATCCAGCGAGCCGAGGTCCCGGTCGTCGATCAGCAGGCTGGCGGTGGAGTCGGCGGGGATATCGTGTTCAATCTGCGCGAAGGTGACCATGGCGGTGGGATGCTGTTCGCTGCCCGCGTTGCGGGTCAACAGCACGCTAACCTCGCCCATGCGAACGCCGTAACCCGCCGCCCGGCAGGTGCCGGTGTTATCGCAGGCGAGCTCCCAGTCTTTTTGCGCAAAGGAAAAACCTTGCAGGGGAGCCGCCAGCAGGGGCGTAGAGCACAGCCCCAGCCAGACAGCCCAGAAGAACGCGCGCATATCAATCCCTGTCAGCAATCAGTGAGGGGGAAATTATAGGCGCGACGTGGCGGTTAGGATATCAGAATCAGGTTAATGCCCCGCCCATACGGCACTGGGCGAAGCGCAGAATATCTTCTGCCAGCCGCCGCGCCGTATCGACATCCGTCTGGCTACGTTTGATCAGCAGACGGCTCAGACAGCCCTCGACAATCAGCTCCATCTGCTTGGCGACCATTTCCGGATCATCCACCTCCAGCTGGGTCAGCAGCTCATGGGTGTAGGCCAGCGAAGCCTGCTTCTGCTGTTCTGCCAGCTGGTGGATCGGGTGCTGGGCATCCGGATAGAAGGTGCAGGCGGCAATAAACAAACAGCCGGGGTAGCGCTGGTTGCTGACGCAGGTGGTGAGCGCGTTATAGCGTGCCAGCAGCTTTTGCTCTGCGCTTAAGGTGTCGTCCAGCAGCAGCTGACGGCGCCAGGCATCCACCTGTTGGCTCAGATAGCGAAGCGCGTCATACAGCAGCGCTTCACGATCGGGCCAGAAGCGTTTCAGGTCGCTCGTCGGACAGGATACGCGCTCAGCGACCATCTCCAGCGACGTGTTGGCGATACCTTCAATTTCAAGAATTTTAATGGCTTCTGCCAGGACGTCTTCACGCAGCACGGTGTTCTCCTCCATCTTTCCTCCTAAAGTGTCGCTCACGCTTGCCAATCGCGCAAATGGGCGCTGAATGCCGCAGCATCCATAAAGCCGGTGACTCGCCGGTCGGGCTGTTCCTGACCCTGCGCGTTGAAGAACAGGATCGTCGGTAGACCGAGCACCTGCAGGCGCTTCAGGAGCGCGGCGTCTTGCGGACTGTTCTTCGTCACATCAATCTGTAATAACACGACGCCTTTCAGCGCCTGCTGCACGTCAGGTGAGCTAAAGGTGTATTTTTCAAACTCTTTGCAGGCCACGCACCAGTCGGCGTAGAGATCGAGCATCACCGGCTGACCTTTTGCCTGCGCCAGCGCCCGGTCAAGCTCGGCCACCGAGCTGACGCGGGTGAAGGCCAGGTGCGCCTGCTGCTCGAGCGCCGGGGCGCCAAACGCCCAGTCCTGCAGAGGGCGGGCGCTGACCAGCGCGGCGGCAAGAAGAATGATTTGCACCAGCCGCATCCACGGCCGGGTGGCGCCCAGCGAGGTGATAAACGCCCAGCTGAAGAAGGCGATACCGAGCATTGACCACAGACGTAATCCCCACTGGTCGCCGAGTATGCGCTCCAGCAGGAAAACGGGCAGAGCCAGGATCACGAACCCGAAGGCGGTCTTTACATGGCCCATCCATGGCCCGCTCTTCGGCAGCAGACGGTTGCCAAACACGGTGACGAGGATCAACGGCAGGCCCATGCCCAGCGCGTAGAGGTACAACGTGCCGCCGCCCAGCCACAGATTACCGCTCTGGGCGATATATAACAGGATGGCGCTCAGCGGCGCGGTGGTGCAGGGGGAGCAGATCAGCCCGGCAATAGCGCCCATCGCAAAGACTCCGCCGGGCGATCCGCCCTGGCGTTTATTGCTGAGCAGCGCCAGCCGCGTCTGCAGCGAGGAGGGCAGCTGCAGCGTAAACAGGCCGAACATGGAGAGGGCCAGCAGTATAAACACCACCGACAGACCCACCAGCACATACGGGTGCTGCAGGGCCGCCTGGAACTGCAGCCCGGCGGCGGCCACCACCAGCCCCAGCGCGGTGTAGGTTAAGGCCATCCCCTGGACATAAATAAAGGCCAGCAGCAGGGCGCGCGCGGTGGAAAGCCGCTGTTTGCCGCCCAGCACGATGCCGGAAATCAGCGGGTACATCGGCAGCACGCAGGGGGTGAAGGCGATACCAATGCCTATCAGCAGCGCCCACAGGGCGGTGAAAGGCAGGCGGGCGGGGGCGTCAGCTGGCGGCGCAGAGGCAGGCGCAGGTGAAGCGGCGATCTCCGGGGACGGACGCGGCTCAACCGGCAGCGGTGGGTTGAACACCGGACGGCTGCTCGCCGGCGGCGCAGGGTCAATGGTGGACGCCTGGCCATCGGCCGAAGCCGCCAGCACGGCGCTCAGCGGGATCACTTTGGTCTCCGGCGGATAACAGAATCCGGCATCGGCGCAGCCCTGCCAGGTGACGGTGAGAGTGGCGTCTTTGTCCGCCTGCTTCACCGTGACCGGAACGGTCAGGCGCTGGCGAAAGATCTCGCTTTTGCCGTAAAACTCATCCTCGTGCCACTCGCCCGCCGGCAGTGCCGGTTCGGCGATCGTCGCCCCGGCGGCGCGGAAGGTAAACTGTTGACGATAAAGATAGTAACCATCCTTGATTTGCCAGCTCAGGTTGAGGTCATGCTGTTGCTGCTGAAAGTCAAAGGCGAAGGCCTGGTCAGCAGGCACGAAGTTCGAGCGCCCCGGTGCGTCGAATAACCCGGCGGTGGCTGACGCGCTGCACAGCAGCAGGATCAGCGTAATGATGCGGTAAGCCATGAGAGGTAATCGTTGTCTCCATACGTGACGGGCAGAACCAGCAGTTCAGGGGTTTGATACGGGTGGTGAGACTTCAGGCAGTCCAGCAGCGCCTGCTGATGGGCAAGATCGGTTTTGAGCAGCATCTGAACTTCATACTCCTGCTCCAGCTTCCCTTCCCAGTAATAGAGCGAGGTGGCCCCCGGCAGGAGCGTGGCGCAGGCGGCCAGCTTTTCCGCCAGCGCTTTCGCCGCCAGATCCTGGGCGGTTGCTTCATCCGGCGCGGTACAGAGCACAACAACAGCATCAGGCGTAGTCATCATGAACCTCGTATCAGCGAAAAGAGGCACTATAGCATGCAAGATGCGGGGATATTAGCGTCACGAGCGGGGAATGGGAGGGAAACGGGCCGCGGGGCCCCGCCGGGCCCCCGGGCCGCGGGGGTTCCGCTGCCGACGGCATTTACAGCATAATCCCGCCGAAGATGAAGCCCAGGATCACGCACAGGGTGATAGCGATAACGCCGGGGATCAGGAAGGCGTGGTTAAAGACATATTTACCAATGCGGGTTGAGCCGGTGTCGTCCATCTCCACCGCCGCCAGCAGGGTCGGGTAGGTGGGCAGGACGAACAGCGCCGAGACCGCGGCAAAGGAGGCAATCGCCGTCAGCGGGCTGACGCCCAGCAGCAGCGCGGCGGGCATCAGCGCTTTGGTGGTGGCCGCCTGCGAGTAGAGCAGCGTGGCGGCGAAGAACAGCACCACCGCCAGCAGCCACGGGTAGTTTTGCAGCAAGTCGCCGGCCACGGCCTGGATGTCGCTGATATGCGCTTTAACGAAGGTATCCCCCAGCCAGGCGACGCCGAGCACGCAGACGCAAGCGCTCATCCCGGACTTAAAGGTACTGGCATTGAGCACTTCGCCGGTGTCGATTTTGCAGGTGATGCTGATCAGGGTGGCGATGGTCAGCATAAACACCACGATCGCCTCGTTACGCGGTAGTACAGGGTTTTTGATCAGGCCGACGGTATCGCTGATGGCCGTAGCGTAGAACATCACCGCCACGATGCCGATCAGAAACAGCAGAACGGAACGTTTGGCGTGCGGCTTCAGTTCAAAAACCTGGCTGCCGCGTAGACTGACTTCACCCTTGGCCAGCCGCTCCTGGTAAACAGGATCGTCTTTCAGCTCGCAGCCGAGGAAGTTGCAGACGATAGCGGTGAGCATTACCGCCAGCAGGGTGACCGGAATACAGATGGCCAACAGCATCAGGTAGCTAACGCCCAGCGGCTCCAGGATCCCGGCAAAGAACACCACCGCGGCGGAGATAGGCGAAGCGGTGATCGCTATCTGGGAGGCCACCACCGCAATCGACAGCGGACGGGACGGACGGATGCCTTGCTCTTTGGCCACTTCGGTGATCACCGGCAGCGTGGAGAAGGCGGTATGGCCAGTGCCGGCGAGCACGGTCATAAACCAGGTCACCAGCGGGGCAAGGAAGGTAATATATTTCGGGTGGCGACGCAGCATCCGTTCGGCGAGGCTGACGAGGTAATCCATCCCGCCTGCGACCTGCATGGCGGCGATAGCGGCAATCACCGCCATAATGATTTCAATAACGTCGAAGGGGATCGCACCCGGTTTAATTTGAAAAATAAGCGTCAGGACAAGGACGCCAAGGCCACCGGCAAAGCCGATACCGATGCCGCCGAGCCGGGCGCCGAGATAAATCGCCAGCAGGACAATAACCAGTTCTGCACCAAACATATATGCCTTCCTTGTTTTTTAACAAGTTGATATTGGATTGTTGTATTTTAGTAAAACTAAAAAGCAAAAAGGCATGTCATCGCTGACATGCCTTTGAATGACTATCCGGAAAGATTACTGTTCGCTTTCATCGGTATAACGCTTCGCTTTATAAGCAGGATGCATCAGGTTTTGCGCGGAGAAAATGTCATCCAGCTCCGCCGCCGTCAGCAGCCCACGCTCCAGCACCACTTCCCGCACGCTCTTCCCGGTTTCGGCGCAGATCTTGCCGACGATATCGCCATTGTGGTGGCCGATAAACGGGTTGAGGTAAGTAACGATACCGATGGAGTTATAGACGTAACCTTCGCACACCGCTTTGTTGGCGGTAATGCCGTTGACGCATTTCTCCAGCAGGTTGTAGCAGGCGTTGGTCAGAATATGGATAGATTCGAACATCGCCTGGCCGATCACTGGCTCCATTACGTTCAGCTGCAGCTGCCCGGCTTCGGAGGCCATGGTTACTGTGGTGTCGTTGCCGATCACTTTAAAGCAGACCTGGTTGACCACCTCCGGCACCACCGGGTTAACCTTCGCCGGCATAATAGAAGAACCAGCCTGCAGCTCAGGCAGGTTGATTTCGTTGAGGCCCGCGCGCGGTCCGGAAGAGAGCAGGCGCAGGTCGTTACAGATCTTGGACAGTTTCACCGCCAGGCGTTTCAGCGAGCTGTGGACCATGACGTACGCCCCGCAGTCCGAGGTGGCTTCAATCAAGTCTTCCGCCGGAACGACCGGGAGGTTGCTCACTTCCGCCAGCTTCTGTACCGCCAGCTGTTGATAACCGTCCGGGGTGTTGAGGCGGGTGCCGATGGCGGTTGCGCCAAGGTTCACCTCCAGCAGCAGCTCCGCGGTGCGCAGAATGCTTTTGGTCTCTTCATTGAGCAGCACATTGAAGGCATGGAACTCCTGGCCGAGGGTCATCGGCACCGCGTCCTGCAGCTGAGTGCGGCCCATCTTGAGGATGTCCTGGAATTCTACGGCTTTCGCCTGGAAACCTTCGCCCAGTTGCTTAATCGCATCGATTAGTTTGAGGATGGAGGCATACACCGCGATGCGGAACCCGGTCGGGTAGGCATCGTTGGTGGACTGACATTTGTTAACGTGATCGTTTGGGTTCAGATACTGGTACTCACCTTTCTGGTGACCCATCAGCTCGAGGCCGATGTTCGCCAGGACTTCGTTGGTGTTCATGTTTACGGAAGTGCCGGCCCCGCCCTGGAAGACATCGACCGGGAACTGGTCCATGCATTTGCCGTTATTCAGGACTTCGTCACAGGCGGCGATAATCGCATTTGCCGCGCTTTTGGGAATGGTCTGCAGCTCCTTGTTCGCCAGCGCTGCGGCTTTCTTCACCATTACCATGCCGCGCACGAATTCTGGTATGTCGCTGATTTTGCTGTTGCTAATGTAGAAGTTTTCAATCGCTCGCAGAGTATGAACGCCGTAGTAAGCGTCCGCGGGAACTTCCCTGGTGCCCAACAGATCTTCTTCGATACGAATGTTGTTTAACATGTGAACCTTCTTTTCAAGCTGCCAATGAATTCACCAAATACACAGAATATCCAGTATTCAGTATATTTTCTGGCCGACGATTATTTCCTTAACCGGCCCGGTGCCCAAGATCATATGCTGATGATAGCGAATATCAGTAAGCTTGATCACTTATTACATCGCGGGTGTGAGAAGATTTATTAATCTGTGAAATGGGTCACCGCTTTCCTATTCCTGGAAAAAATAAGCATTTCCGCTGATTGAAAAGCCGCTCAGCATCCCCATCTTAGTGGGATGCGATCAGCAAATTGATAACTACGGGGGCCGAACTCGGTGCCTGTCGATGAAGGAGACGCCGGTGCGTTGGATTCCGTTTATTGCCTTTTTTCTTTACGTGTACATTGAGATATCGATCTTTATCCAGGTCGCGCACGTGCTGGGCGTCTTTATGACGCTGATCCTGGTGATCTTTAGCTCGGTGGTGGGGATGTCGCTGGTGCGTAACCAGGGCTTCAAAAATTTTCTGCTGATGCAGCAGAAGATGGCCGCGGGCGAGAGCCCGGCGGCGGAGATGATCAAAAGCGTCTCGCTCATTATCGCTGGCCTGCTGCTGTTGATCCCGGGGTTCTTTACCGATTTCCTCGGCCTGCTGCTGCTTTTGCCCCCGGTGCAGAAGCACCTGACGATGAAGCTGATGCCGCATTTGCGCTTCAGCCGGATGCCGGGCGGCGGCTTTAGCGCCGGGACTGGCGGTGGAGAGACCTTCGAAGGGGAATTCCAGCGCAAGGACGAACAGCGCGACCGTCTGGACCATAAGGACGATCGCCGCGATTAACTTTTATCGGCCCGGTCAGCAGACGCGACCGGGCCGCTTTCTTATTTGCGCCTATACGCTGCCTGTTGTCGCCAGCTTGCGTCTCGGTAAAAACAACCACAGCGCCGCCAGCATCACCAGCGCGTACAGACTCTTCCAGCCGACCATCGCCAGCAGCAGCAGACAGAGAATGCTGCCCACCGCCGCCAGCAGCCGATAGCGCCCGCGCAGCAAACGACAGCCCGCCAGCATGCACAGCAGATAGATCATGATGAAAATGCCGTTGGCATAGACGATCAGCGCGTCCAGATTGATGTCGAGAAAATAGATACACAAGGTGCTGACCACGCAGGAGCCCAGCACGGCGTTGAGGGCGTTGCGCGGGATCTGCCGCGGCGACAGCCTCGCGAGGTAGCTCTGCGGCTTATGCTGCGCCTGCGACCAGACCAGGCGGGCGAAGCTCTGAATATAGATGTTAAGGCTGGCGAAACAGGCGAGATAGCCGATGACGCAGGCCACCCACAGCGCTTCGACGCCGAACAGGCGGACCACGATATTCGGTAAAGACGCGGCCGCCGCCATCTCCTCGCCAAACGCGTGGAAGTGCAACACCAGCACGGTACAGGCCCAGTAGACCGAGCCGGCAAGCAGCAGGCCTATCATCAGCGCGCGGGGAAAATCGCGCTCGGGATGTTTAAACTCCGAGGCGAGATGGGCAAAGGCTTCCAGCCCGACAAAGCACCAGAACATCACCGACAGCGCGGAGAAGAGCTGGCCGCGGTCGATCGCCGCCGGGGCGGGGAAGGGGATTTGCGCCGGGCTTATTCCGCCGCGCCACCAGACGGCGACGATCAGCGCGACAATCAGCACGGCAACCAGGGTCTGCAGGTTGGCGCTGGAGCTGGCGCCGCGTGAACCGACACACCAGACGATGGCCAGGGTACCCAGCTCCGCCAGCAACAGCTGCGCATCATGCCAGCCGAACAGCGCCTGGCCGAAGCCAGTGGCGATATGCAGCGCGGCGGGGAGCCCGACCGGGATAACCGATAAAAACAACCAGCCGGTGACGCTGGCCAGACGTGGGCCAAAGGCCATATCGACAAAGTGGGCCACGCCGCCCGCGCTGGGGAAATGGCGGCCCAGCAGGGCGAAGACGATGGCAATCGGAAAAACAAGGAGGATGAGCAACGGCCATGCCCACAGGCTGTTATCGCCAGCGACCAGCGCCGCAAGCGCCGGGACGGCGAAAACGCCAGTGCCCAGCAGTGAGGTGGAAAGCAACCCGACTCCCTGTCCCAGCCCTAACTCCTGTTTTAAACCACTCATGATTCCATCCTGCGCCAGTAAAAAGAAAGAGAGTATCACAATCGCTTTTCCTTATGACCGGTTGCCCGGTGACGCCGCTTTTTGCGTGCCAGCGCAAAGGTAAAAATTTTTTTTTAATTTTGCCCTTGAAGCCGGAAATGGCCATCCCCATCTCTCTCTGCACTAGCCGGTAAACCGCGTTCGGCCCGGCGTCACCCATAACTGATAATGACTTTCTCGAAGGAGAGCTATCAATGAGTATTCGTCCGTTACATGATCGTGTGATCGTCAAACGTAAAGAAGTTGAAACCAAATCTGCGGGCGGCATCGTTCTGACCGGTTCTGCAGCAGCTAAGTCAACGCGTGGCGAAATCATCGCTGTCGGTAAAGGCCGCATCCTGGAAAACGGGACCGTGCAGCCGCTGGACGTTAAAGTTGGTGACATCGTGATTTTCAACGATGGCTACGGCGTGAAGACTGAAAAGATCGACAACGAAGAAGTACTGATCATGTCCGAAAGCGACATCCTGGCAATTGTTGAAGCTTAATTCGCACGACCCTGAACGAATTTGAGGAATATAAGAAATGGCAGCAAAAGACGTAAAATTCGGTAACGACGCTCGTGTAAAAATGCTGCGCGGCGTAAACGTACTGGCAGATGCAGTTAAAGTGACCCTGGGCCCGAAAGGCCGTAACGTGGTTCTGGACAAATCCTTCGGCGCGCCGACCATCACCAAAGATGGCGTTTCCGTTGCTCGTGAAATCGAACTGGAAGACAAGTTTGAAAACATGGGCGCGCAGATGGTGAAAGAAGTTGCCTCTAAAGCGAACGACGCGGCAGGCGACGGTACCACCACCGCAACCGTGCTGGCGCAGGCCATTGTGAACGAAGGCCTGAAAGCTGTTGCTGCAGGCATGAACCCGATGGATCTGAAACGCGGTATCGATAAAGCGGTACTGGCTGCAGTAGAAGAGCTGAAAGCGCTGTCTGTTCCGTGCTCTGACTCCAAAGCTATCGCTCAGGTAGGTACCATCTCCGCTAACTCTGACGAAACCGTAGGTAAACTGATCGCGGAAGCGATGGACAAAGTCGGTAAAGAAGGCGTGATCACCGTTGAAGACGGTACTGGCCTGGAAGACGAACTGGACGTGGTTGAAGGTATGCAGTTCGACCGTGGCTACCTGTCCCCGTACTTCATCAACAAGCCGGACACCGGCGCCGTTGAGCTGGAAAGCCCGTTCATCCTGCTGGCTGACAAAAAAATCTCCAACATCCGCGAAATGCTGCCGGTTCTGGAAGCTGTAGCGAAAGCGGGCAAACCGCTGGTTATCATCGCTGAAGACGTTGAAGGCGAAGCGCTGGCGACCCTGGTGGTTAACACCATGCGCGGCATCGTTAAAGTGGCTGCGGTGAAAGCGCCGGGCTTCGGCGACCGTCGTAAAGCCATGCTGCAGGATATCGCTACTCTGACCGGCGGTACCGTTATCTCTGAAGAGATCGGTATGGAGCTGGAAAAAGCAACTCTGGAAGACCTGGGCCAGGCGAAACGCGTGGTTATCAATAAAGACACCACCACCATCATCGATGGCGTTGGCGAAGAGTCCGCAATCCAGGGCCGTGTTGCTCAGATCCGTAAGCAGATCGAAGAAGCAACCTCCGACTATGACCGTGAAAAACTGCAGGAACGTGTCGCTAAACTGGCTGGCGGCGTGGCAGTAATCAAAGTCGGTGCAGCTACCGAAGTTGAAATGAAAGAGAAAAAAGCACGCGTCGACGACGCCCTGCACGCAACCCGTGCTGCGGTTGAAGAAGGCGTGGTGGCTGGCGGCGGCGTAGCGCTGGTTCGCGTTGCTGCGAAACTCGCTGGCCTGACCGGTCAGAATGAAGATCAGAACGTCGGTATCAAAGTTGCGCTGCGCGCAATGGAAGCGCCGCTGCGTCAGATCGTGTCCAACGCCGGTGAAGAGCCGTCTGTTGTCGCGAACAACGTGAAAGCAGGCGACGGTAACTACGGTTACAACGCGGCAACTGAAGAATACGGCAACATGATCGACTTCGGTATCCTGGACCCAACCAAAGTAACCCGTTCTGCACTGCAGTACGCGGCTTCCGTGGCTGGCCTGATGATCACCACCGAGTGCATGGTGACCGACCTGCCGAAAGGCGACGCGCCTGATTTAGGTGCTGCTGGCGGCATGGGCGGCATGGGCGGTATGGGCGGCATGATGTAATCGTGCGCTATACAGCATAAAAAAGCAGAAACCCCTGGCCAGCAATGGCTGGGGGTTTTTCTTTTGGTGCGCTTTTTAGTATAAGGCTTATACATAAAATCATTTAAGCTGTATCAGAGCGGCAAGCACCTTCGTATCGGAAGCGACTGACAAGCGCGACCGGGTAAGGAATGAAAGCGGCTCATGCCGACGCAGTTTGAAGGATGACAGGTTTACATCCGGGCCAGTGCGTCCAGCTCATCGATCATGGGGAATAACATGCAGGTAAAATATTTAGCAGGGATTGCCGGCGCAGCCTTACTGTTAGCAGGTTGCAGTTCCAGCAATGAATTAACCTCTGCCGGCCAGAATGTGCGTTTTGTACAGGAGAAGCCGGGTGCAGAGTGTCAGCTGTTAGGGACCGCGACGGGTAAACAGAGCAACTGGCTCTCCGGGCAGAATGGTGACGAAGGGGGATCCATGCGCGGTGCAGCTAATGCCCTGCGTAACCAGGCGGCAGCGATGGGCGGCAACGTGATTTACGGCGTCAGCAGCCCGACGCAAAACCTGCTGTCGAGTTTTGTGCCCACCGACAGTGAAATGAATGGCCAGGTTTATAAGTGCCCGAATTGATTTGACAGCGGGTTATCCCTCTCCTGGTGGAGAGGGGAACCCGGGCAACGGCTGGAAAGGTAACGCCGTTTTCTACGTCCTTGTAGATACCCAAATTAGACGCTAATTGAGTTGAGCTTGTGTTTTAAGACAAAAAGAGTGTAGCTGAGTAAGACAAGCTTCTTTTGTTAAAATCTGACCCGAATCGGAAGTAATTTTCTGGCAAAAAGATTTATATAAGGTATATTTTTCCTGGATTTTTTTTAACATTGGCGTCAATGCCGCCACTTTATGAATTATATGCTGTACCTCTTGCGAGTCATATTGGGCATTTGCTTTAATAATAGCTCCCGAGAGAATTACTTTTCCTCTTTCAGTTTCAAAGCAGTAAAGAACAGCCAGATACTCTGAATATAAATTATGTTTCCAGAGTTCGTGATTTATTTCTTTATAGTTTAAAAAATCAAGATTCGTTAAATCTACTGAATAGAGAAGTAAAAAATCAAGTAAAGAACCAAGTATGTTTAGGGTTTCTTTATCATTTATTGTTTCAATGGCTTTCTGAATGGCAAGAATAAAAAACTCCACTTGCGTATCATTAATTTCTATAGTGATAATCTTTTCATTTTGCATGGCAATGATTAGAGAAATCGCCTCGTCTTTGAATTTTGGTGCAATAGAGGTAACAAGCTGCATTGAATTAGGTTGTGAAACTTCGGAATAATATATTTCAGGTATATTATTATTAAGAATATCAATGTCAGATTTGATTTTCTTTTCATATTTATTGCCACGCTCAACAAGACGTTGTGCAACCTTTGTTATTCGGCTACGTAGAATAATTAGTAGATCCACTAATGTTGTGAGTTGCATGTAAAATAAACAACCATTATTTTCAGTGCCACTAATTTTAAATGCCATCAGGAAAAGATGATCGCCTTGTTTAATTGGGGCAGTATTTAATCCTTTAAGTATCATTTTTTCTCTACCTTACTTTATTAATTTTATGCTGTTGTTCTACATTCTGAAAGATCGATCACACGATCAGCAGAGGCAATTGTCGAGGGTCTATGAGCGACGATAATACGCGTAATACTTAGTTTAGATATCGCATTGTTAATACTAGATTCATTGTTTAAGTCAAGGTGGCTTGTCGCTTCATCCATAAACAAAATACAAGGTTTACGGTACAGAGCCCTCGCTATTAATAAACGTTGTTTTTGACCACCAGAAATTCCTGAGCCAAGTTCACCAATGAGTGTTTCATATCCCATTGGCATGCTCATAATTTCGTCGTGGATATTACTATGCCGAGCACATTCAATAACAAATTCTTCATCAACATTATCCTCAAATCCACTGATATTTTCCATAATAGAGCCGGAGAATAAACGGTCTTCTTGTAGAACACACGCGGTACTAAGACGATAATTATTTAAACCTATTTTATTGACATTGAGATTATCAACCAGGACATCACCGTTGGTAGGCGAAAGAAGGCCACACATAACTTTTAAAAGCGTTGTTTTGCCAATGCCAGATGGTCCAACAAGAGCTACTGATTCACCTCGTTGAATCGTGATATTAAGGTTTGAAAATATAGGTTGTGAAAAAGAATCATATTGATAACTCAAATTCTTTACTTCAATTTTTACACCTTCATTTTTATCAAATAATCGACGAGTAGGCATATCCTTTTCAGGTTCGCTGAAAGCAATCTCAGAAAGCCTTTCATTATGTAATGATAGCATTCTTAGTTGCATAAATAGGTCTATTAGACTAGATGCCCGTTGGGAAAATTGGCCTCTATAAGCATTAAATGCCATAAACATACCAAGAGTCATGTCATTATGAATAACAGCGATCGCTCCTAACCATAAAACGGCAACCTGGTCGATGGACGAAATAAAAGTATTTATTCCACTAAACATCATGTCAAAGCGTGTCTGTTTAATTCCTGCATTGCAAGCATCAATGTTTAAATTCAACCAGTGTTGTGAGCGCCTCTCTTTAAGATTTAGCGCCTTAATCGTTGCGATCCCATACAAAGATTCCATGAAATGTGAACTGGAACGCGCACCTTTGATTACTTGCTCTTCTGAAACTCGGCGATAAAATCGATAGGTGGCTAAACGCATTACGGCGTAACATAATGTAAATCCAATAACAACCCAAACAAGCCATCCTCCATAAAGCGTCAACATTATTAAAAGACCAATGGTCATTATGGAATCAATGATCCCTGTCACAATGCTGTTCGTGAATGTTGAACGTATAATATCTAGTGATGAAAAACGAGACTGAATGTCACCCAAATGCCGTTTCTCAAAAAAAGAAAGTGGTAGGCTAGTCAGATGATCGAACAGGGTCGTTTTCCATTGAATGTTTGTTAATGTGTTCAATGTTAAAGATGTCCATGCGCGTAGCATACTTATAAATGTACGGAATAAAGTAAATGAAACTAAACCAATACATATTACGGCAAGAAGACTCTGATCGTGTGCCATTATTACATGGTCTGTAACCATCTGTGTACCTATTGGAATTAAAAGACCAATAGCTTCAATTACCACAGAGTAGGAAAATATTTTAATAAGTGTGCTTTTTAGACCTACAATATTTCTCATTAAGTCTAATAAGCGTAAGCGTGATTTAGCTTTCTCTTGTCGAAAATTCTGATCAGGCCATATTTCAAGTGCAATTCCAGTAAAATGGTTTGACATTTCCTGAAGCCCAATAATACGTTTGCCTAAGGCTGGGTCATGCACAATAAAACTATTCCTACGAACTTTTGTTAGTACAACATAATGATTCAATCCCCAATGTATAATGCAAGGAAGCTTTAACTGATTTATTTCATCTAAGTCTAATGATAGTGCTCGGCTTTTTAAACCGACCCTTTCTGCGTTTTTACTCAATGATAATAAAGTGAATCCTTGTGATGGACTCCCATAGCGATTTCTGAAGTTAAATAAATCAATATTTAGGCCATAATAGCAGGAGATCATTGTGAGACAAGCGATACCACACTCAGCTGCTTCCGATTGTAATACAACAGGAACCTTTTTCTTCAAAGAGAAATTTAATTTTTCGACAATAATTTTAAAAATATTATTATTCATTTATAGGGCCACTCACGCTTTGAGTTATTTTATAAAAAGGAGTGAACATCCACATATAAAGAGGGCGCTCTTCAAGGAACACTATCGCTTGGGCTTTTAAACCATTGGATAATTTCAATTCCTTATCTCTATATATAAAGCTAGTGTCTTTTATTTTTATAATTGCTTTATACAAAGCAAGCTCCTGCTGATTAGGGTTGGTTATGGCATTTGTATATTCTGACATTTCCTGGCGTGACGCAGGAACTGAAGAAATAGATACAACTTCCCCTGGGAATTGACCGAATTTGTCTGCGGGAAAAGCATCATAACGAATATTTACAGTATCGCCAGGATTAATATAAGGAATGCTGTTGTTTGGCAACCATAGAATAAGATAATATTCCACATTCCCAGTCGGTTTTATCTGTGCTAAACTGCTACCTTTATCCACCATCTGTCCGGCAGTCACTGAAACCGATTCTATTTTGCCTTCAGCTGTCGCTTTCACAACAATATTGCCATTCGCGGTAGACTCTACTCTTTGATTTTTATAATCATTTATTTGGTTTTTTTGATTTGAAATTTGATTGTCAAAATCTGCCCCTTTAATAACTTTATCACTATATAACTGAGTTAATTGTGATTCGATTTGCATTTTTTGGCTAACAAGTGATTGGTATGTACTTTGTTGTTGAAAATATAATGAATGTTGATAGTTATATTGATCTTTAGTTATTAAGCCTTCCTTTAAGTATTTATCGTAGCTCGATAGGTTTTCCTTCATTTTTTTCAACCCATCTCCAGCATTCTTTAGCATTTTATAAGTTTCTTGCAGTGTTAATTCATACTGCTTAATTTGTATGTTCAGTGCTTCTAATGTTTCAGTCCTATTCTTCTTAATCTTATTAATTATTTCTTCTGCGTTAGATATTTTTTCAGTAATAGCTGCAGTCATTGTTTCATTAACATTTCCGCTTATAGTAGATCTTGATACATCCAACTCATAAAGAGCTGTTCCCTTTTTAACAATATCGCCAACAGCAACATATCTTTTTATTACAAAACCTTGTTGCGGAGCGAAAACATTTATTGAATGAGGCAGTGTTATAACTTCTCCTCGAACATCAATTCGCTGGGTGTATTTACAGAAAGTCAAAGTTAATATCAAACAGATTAAGAATGCAAAAGATAGGGATACTATCAGCCAGGATGGGATTCCCGCTAGTAACAAAGCTTTTCCTTTCCAATAATTTCTCTTATATTCAATCGCTTCCTTGCGATAGAGTTTATTCTTCATGTTTAATCGCTTTAAATTTAGAACTGTAGAAAAATGGCTATGTTTATGACATTTTTCGTTATTGTTTATGTGGGTTAACGTATGCAGAACATTTCTGCATACGTTAATTGAATAATAATAAACAGTCTCGGTTGAGTCTTTAAAGTACCATGCAATATGTATTTTCAATATAGTGAGAAATATTAATCTTATCTGGAGGCATTATATTTGCTAATGATTGATGTTAATCAATATTCACCAAGGAAGAGACTAGCAAGAAATCATATTATTGCTTTTTCATAAAGTCATTAATATGCCTAATATCAACCTTGTTAGATATTTAGTAGCATATTGATGCTTGCCAGAACAATGCGAAAAATATCACTCATCAAACACAACTTTAAATCTCTAGAATAAAATATTACCTAATAAATTTTTTAGGAGCGTCAAATTTCATTTTGAGATTAAGTTTATTGAATAGTACTTATATAGAAATTAAAAGCTAATACTAAAGCCACCGTTAGCTTTAAAGCCGCCTGCAGTACCATCCAGGATTCCGTCAATAAGCCGCGTAACCTGGCCATTAACATAATCAGCACCATTATATGCACCCATGATAGCACCAAAAATACCCCCCTGGATTGCCCCCCAAAGAGCACCAATACCCATTGCAATAGTACCAAACCCTAAAGCACCACCTCCGGCACCATTACCAGTTAACCCTCCCTGAAGTCCGCCACCTGATGCATACCCAATTAAACCAATAGTTGCACCAACGGTCGCGTCTACAAGTCCAGAAAGTAGATCTTGCGTTCCATCTAGAATCTGCCTAATACCTGCTCCAGAAATATCATCCATTTCGATAGCTGTTAACTCTTTCATTATATCTCCTTATGATTTTGAAGACGTTATAATTTAATAGTAAGTGGATAATTGTATATTATAGGACAAATATGCCTCGAGAAGATCTCGAGGCTTGGAAAGTCAATTTATTGCCAACTAAAATATTTGCTATGAAAATTAGTTTGCTTTAAAGCCACCGGCAGTACCATCCAGGATTCCATCAATGAGTCGAGTAATCTGACCATTTACATAATCAGCACCGTTATATGCGCCCATGATAGTACCGAAAATACCCCCTTGGATAGCTCCCCATAATGCACCAATACCCATTGCAATCGTACCAAAACCAAGCAAACCACCGCCTGATCCATTACCAGTCAGTCCACCCTGAAGGCCACCGCCTGAAGCATAACCGATTAATCCGATAGCGGCACCAACAGTAGCATCCACTAAGCCAGCAAACATATTTTGTGAACCATCAAGGATTTGCTTAATTCCTGCACCGGAAATATCATTCATTTCAATTGCTGTTAATTCTTTCATTTTGTTTACCTTATTGAGAGTGTGGGTTATAGCTATTGTTTAATTTCAATATAAAGAAAGAAACGAAACACTACTGTCTCGTGTTTCCAAAGATATTTTGGCAAGATTGGTGCTTTTTTCAATTTGAATTTTGTAATTCATATGTGATTTTACATATTCAACTATTAACTTTCATCATTAATTTTAGGTCCTCTCACGCTGACCGATTCACATTAACTTATAAAAATAAAAACAAGTTACCTTTATTAAAAGATAACTTGTGCATATTATATATATCTATAAAGTGTTGGATAGCATCTCATTGTTAGTAAGATAATTATGCATCTATCACTCTTCTTGTAAAATGACTTCGAAAATCCCCTGAACTGCTCCTGGGGTAATGTTTTCAGACAACTTATAATAATCGGCAGTAAGAGTTATTGATTGGTTTTTAGTCACGCTTGATATTGAGTAGCTTTTGTAGTCATAGAATTTTATCGCGGATGAACCTTTTTTGATGATGAAACCGACATCTTTGGCCCCTCCAGCTGCTTGAGGTATGTTATTAACTAATACTCCATCAATTGATGATGAGTTTTCAGTTATCGGGTTAAACCAATATATATATTTAGTTCCTAACGATGTTTGTGGGCATGTAATATCTAAAGTAATGTCTTTTTGCTTACCGGTTATAGCACCTTGAGCCAATGATTTTAGCTGGCTTGCTTCAATATTGGATAAAGTCACAACACTGCCATTACGAGGAGTAACATTACAAGAAGTGTCGCGATAGGTAAATGGTCCAAGTGTAACGTTAACTTTTAACAAACGAGCGCTTGACGAATTGGCCTGGATTTGCTGTGCGGAGCCAGCCATATATGAGACATTTACTTTAAATGAGTTTTTTATACTCGTATCAATATTGTCTTTTGTTTTTATGAGCCAAACAGTTATTTGTGATACCGGATACGCAACAAGATTCCATGCAGATACTGTTCCCATCGTTGCAGGATTGGGACGATAATTAGTGCCTGATATAGCATCAGATATTTGGTAACCAATCCCAGGAATTCCGGTCTCATAAACCTTTCCACCTTGAATACCACTTACTCCTGGCGCCTCCACCGCTGCAGGTGATGCAATAACGCCATAAAGATCGCTTGTTCCGCAATTAGAAAACGTTCTCATACTGCTAACATTACCACCAACCGTTCTGACTGCTAATATAGAGCCAGCGGGTAATGTATTGTCTGATAGTATTTTCGAAGAAACGGTAAGGTTAACATTCGCTTCTGAACCAGAACTATAAGAGCATGTCGCTATAGCTGGTAAGTTGATAAAAAACAAGCTGATAAAAAAAAGTATTTTTTTCATTTTTATGACTATCCTTATCAACGGCAAATCGCACTAGTCTGCGTGATGCCTTCGGTTGTAGAGGCTAAGCTATAAGTTGCCTTACATTGCTGACCACTTTTTGAACCCCACTGTGCATATACTACGCCGCTGTCTTTAAGCCCTGACATGTAGACCATGCCGCCATCAGAAACAATACTGGCCTGTGCATTCTTATCGAGCGTTAAGGTTACCGTTGCACCATAGGGGACATAATCTCCTGAGTTTCTCTTGAGTATCAGGAATGCGCGACGGCCAATGTTACCTTCGAAATTCGCCCTTGCGATGGCGGCACGCGTTGGTACGACTGTCTGCGTTGTATTCGGCAGTTCCATATTTTCGCTAAGAGACGTACTATCCAGTGTTACGCTGGTACGATGATACGGCGTTACATATGGAAGAATTGCATAACCACGATAGTCCGTTTTTATGGTCCCATCATTTTCCAGACTAACGTGGCTCAGGCCGGGAGCTTTAACCAATACTGAGGTTTCTGAGATCTCCTGACCTAAAGTAATACCGTCAGCATGTACTAATACGCCACCGCTCATACCATAGTTAACTAACTGGCTGTGTTTACTGTAACTGTAGCCGCCGTTAACCGAACCCATTGAACCACGGTAGTTGCCATAGACGCCGCCGCTGGCATCTTCCCGATTGCTATAACCCTGCTGTACGTTCCAGTCCAGATTATCGTTTTCTAACGCTGTTCCACTCAGTGAGACATATTGATCGGTAGAACCTGGGTTACTGTTCGTCATGTTATAGCTTGCGTAGGTCTTCGGTAACCATTCGCTTAACGGTACGGTGATATTAAAGGTAAAAACATGATCATCCTCTACGGTACGGCTTGAGCCATTATTACCCCATGAGTATCGACTGTAACTATAGCCCGCGTAATAGTTAACGTTACGGAACCCACCGTTATAGCCAACATTCAATGAGTTATTACGTCGATTGCTATCCCAGTAGTCCTCAAAGATACCGGATACGGAAAGGCTACCTAATCCTGCCCCCAGACTTTGGCTGACGGTAATATTAGTTCGGTTACGAATTGCGTGAGAAGTATAACTGCCATAGCGGTTATTGTAGGTATTCATCACGTCGGTAAGTGTATTAAAACCGGATGTAGAGTAGCGATAGCCGGCAACGGTGATGTTAGTACCCGTTTCGAGAATATTTTTACCGTAGCGGATACGCCAGGACTGACCAGATGTTTTATCTGTATCTTTCTTTTTCGACCACGCTTGAGTGACGTCGGCTGAAAGCGCGCCAATGTCGCCCAGGTTCTGCCCAACGCCGAGCGCGAGCGCTTGATAGTTTGATGCGGCCTGCATACCGGTATAGAAAGTGGTATTATTCAATGCGCCATAGCTGATGGTAGCCTGAGTAAAGGGTTTCTCATCAACGTTACCATCGTATGGACGATATTTACCGCTGGTAATTTCATACTCTGGATTTGCCCCTATATTTCCAGACACCTGTTATCACTTAACCCATTACTGGCCC
>NZ_JBEAFZ010000030.1:0-22183 GCF_040062415.1 Klebsiella sp. GG_Kp173 | reverse complement strand
ATGCGTGATCTGATCCTTCAACTCAGCAAAAGTTCGATTTATTCAACAAAGCCACTCTCATGGTAAACGAAAGGAAAAGTGGATTTGCCCCTATTTTTCCAGACACCTGTTATCACTTAACCCATTACTGGCCCGCTGCCGCAGATATTCTCGTGGCGAGCGATAACCCAGCGCACTATGCGGATGCCATTCGTTATAATGCTCGAACGCCTCTGCAAGGTTCTTTGCTGCCGTTAACCCGTCTGGTTTGGGCATGATACTTATGTAGTCACGCTTTATCGTTTTCACGAAGCTCTCATCGCGGTGTGTTAATCAACGGGGAGCAGGTCAACTGTTACACAAGGCTTGATGTGGTCTATAAGCTGTTCCACTCCCTCCTCAAAGCACAAAAGTATTTTCATGGCGTAAAAAGCTTCACTTCGCCAGCCCTTCATACTTCGTTTTCGTTTCAACCACGATCCGGGCATAAATCAGACAAATTTTGTACTTTGACAACCGTGCGCTACGCAAAATATGGCGTACTCACCCCCTTAAATTTCTCCAGATTTCACGTAGCGTTATCTCAGTAGAGAGGCGCGAAAAAGTTACTTTTTTAAGCACGAACTAGGAAAAGATACTGCCCCACTCTTTTTAACAATATGATAACAAATGGAATAATCGTTATTATTCTAACTGTAAATAGGATGTTGCATACCTCTTGAAGCGATGGAAAAATGAGCATATTTCTCATTATTCCTGAATCCATGCATTTTTATTGTTTTTATAGCAAAATACTGAAACCTCGTTTTATTTATTATGTATCAATTTTATAATTAATTGATATTATTTTATCGCTATTGATATTTATCATAGTAACTATAACCAACGGAATTAAATCATATCTATCTAAATGTGACAGTGTCACGTTTCATGCATCTGGCGAGACCCATTTATCGTTAAAAGAAGTTCACTCCCATAATGAAACCTGACTTCTTATTTGCAGATCGTATGTGGATGTCTTTAGGTGCAGGAAGGAAAGTGATGCAAGCATGATAGGATGACAAACCGGCAAAGGGGCTGCTACTGCTCCATATTCAACAAACCACCCCTGGTAAGTTGAATCCTTTGCCGGTTTTACTGACAATACCAGATAAGTTAACTTTTTCCATCCGATTTTGTCTTCAACATTTTGAATTCAAGATTTTTTCAAAATGGGATGCTTTCACAGGGCAACAACGGTTTTCAAGTATCTCGGATCATCATTCTTCATAAAAAATAGCTAAATAGCGATTTCACGTATTTCGCCATGAAAAAGACAAGCTATACTGAAGAACAAATTGCGTTTGCGCTGAAAAAGGCCGAAACCGGCACTCGCGTCGGGGAAGTCTGCCGAAATATGGGCATTTCTGAGCCCACTTTTTACATCTATGGACTACCTCCGTTTTGCAAGTAATGAATCTGGTTTGGGGTGTTGCTTACATCTATCCGGCATCAGGAAAATAAGTAATTTTATATCTTACCGACAGTCGCCCTGTATTCTGATACCGTCTAAATGGCTCATCCTGACTGACCTCAACGCACAACGCCCGGATCCATTGATGCGCCGGATCGCGATTCCAGGCCATGCTTTTCGTAAAGCATGGTACTTCCAGTGGCATATCCACAATCACCAGATAATCATCTTTGCAGGCCAGACGACGCGGAACCACGGCAATCATGGAAGGGTGTATGAGCCGTCGCGGTAACTGTCACGATAACGCGGTTGCAGAAAGCTTTTTCAGTTACTGAACCGAGAGCGCATAAAGAAAAGATCTACGGAAGGCGGGAGAAGCCCGCAGCGAAATTTTTGATTACATCGAAATTTTTTTTAACAGTAAGCGTCGACATGGGTCGAACAATCAGATGTCACCGACAGGATATGAAAACCAGTATTATCAATGGCTCGGAAGTGTTTAGATTATCCGTGGCGATTCAAATGGAAGCCATGTGAGAACCTCAAAATCACCATCGTACACTAAATCAGTAAGTTGGGAGCATTACCCAAAACTCAAATAGCACTATATACAATCACTTTATTACGCCCCTCTCCCTTTGCTTGATAAAGAGCATCATCAGCATTTTTCAGCAAAAAGTCGATCCCACTAAGGGGATCATTTTGCGTTGCTACACCAGCAGATATGGTGACACGCAAGTCATTAGTAAAAACAGTACTTTCAATAACACTTCTGATACGCTCCGCAATACGCTCTGCTGTTACCACTGAAGTATTCGGCAGAAAAATAACAAACTCTTCACCACCAAACCGGCAAACAATATCTTCACTACGGCAGCAAGAATTAATAACATGAGCCAAAGAAATAAGCACCTCATCTCCGACCCCATGCCCGAAGAAATCATTTATCTTTTTAAAAAAGTCAACATCAATAGCAATAACTGAAGCCCCTGAACCTTGCGTGTAATCCTTTGTTTTATTCGAAAACCCCAATCTATTATTTACACCGGTTAGGGGATCTTTTACTGCCACTTCATTTAGAGTGTTAACCCTTTTCTTCATTACCTTTACATTCGTTAAAAGTGCCTTTTTAAGGCGGTCAGCTTCGGCATACCAAGCATTGATACCTTTAATATAAGTCAGCGAGGACTCTATATCTTTAGCATTGGTAGATATAGCAAGATTTTCTAAAGGAATTGAAATTTGGGATGCAATGAAATATGAAACAACTGAAAACACAACTATTATTATAACTAGCAGCACAAGCACATTTTTAGCATAATTAATAAGAATAGTGGTCACGTTGTCAGCATGACTATAAACAAACACATTCCAGTCAGTATTTTTCATATGAGCATAACCAAGAAGATACTTATGCCCCGAAGAAAAAAAGGTACCCTCGCGTCTTTCAGACGAAGCTAACTTTGATTTCAAATCATCAGGCATAACCATCGGTCGACCAACAACACTGTTATCTTTATTAAAGATCACATTACCATCATCACTAACGATGGTAATTTCAGTGTCGTCATTAAAAAAATGTCTACTCAAAACATCGCTAAATAAACTCTGTTTTTTTAGATATATAGACCCGCTGATATACCCTATGTAATTACCACTCTTATCATAAATAGGATGTGACAACAAAACAATCAAATTCCCAGCAACTGATTTGTAAGGTTGCGATATAAATGCCTTTTTGCCTTCAATAGCCAATTTACTGACACTTGAGTTCAAGTGAACACCAACTAAATCAAGTGATTCTGGAGAAGTTGCCAGAACAACAGCGCGATTACTAACAACAACAACTGAATTAAACATGCCGGACTGCAATCTTAGCCTATCCGCCTCATTTTTAAGTGAATCAACATCATTAGTTGACTCTATTTCTTTTGCGCCATACGCCAATTCACTTTGAGCCATTTCAATATAATTACTCATTACATCTGACATTTTCATAGCATACGATGAATTAGCATTAAGCAAGTCTTTTTCTATATTTTCGCGCTGAAAAACCATAATAACAACAATCAGAAAAATAGAAGTCAAAAAAATACCACCAACGGACAAGGTTATGACTATCGGACGAAGGTGAGGCTTTTTAATTCTCATAAAAATACACTCCATATAATTAAAAAATGCCGCATTTACCATAGCAGCACTTAGCTACACCGCTCCATTGTACGTCCGCTACCACTGCGATCGTTTCAGCTTTAGCGCTTTATGATGCTGCGCTGCTCGCTCAAACTCTTCATCTGCGTTCTGAAGGCCGTGACGCGCTCGCTCAGCGCCGCGTCCTACCGTTGCATAAGACCAGACATCGTACGCTATTCCGCGAAGGCGTACTCCTACTCGTCCTGATCTTGACCCGCCGTTTCTGGACAGCTTTTCTATCTTAAGTTAACGATGTGCACTGCTACAGTTTTTCCCTTTGAGAGTGATATCCCAGCGCGCTGTGCGGGTGGTTTTCATTGTTATGCTTGAATGCTGCTGCAAGGTTTCACAGTGCTGTTCTCAATCCTGTTTTGGCATGAACGCTATATAGTCTTCTTTCATCGTTTTCACGAACCTCCGCGTTTCATACGTGGTATACGCTGAACCGTTGTCCGTCAGCCACTGCACTGGTGTGTCCGGCAACATGTCGCCGATGCGCTTTCAGAATCACATCCCGCACCGTTGAACTGTCATAACCTCCCGTGATTGCTGCCCAGTCTATGCCCCCACGGTCGCAGAAGTCCAGCGCGAACGTGACCCGCAGTTTTTCACTCTTGTTGCAGACGAATTCAAAGCCATCTGAACACCTGAGCATCTCGCTTTCTGCTAACGAGATTTTGGCCTTATGTCTACGCTTCGGTCGCTCTGGCTTGTCATGCATATACTTGCTCATTCTCCTGTAAAACCTTTTGGCTTTCACTGCTGGTTGTCACCCTGTCTGACTTTGCTTGCGCCGGATGCGCCACTCGCGTCGATGACCATAACTCGGTTTATCACTGATAATGTTGAGGAAAGCCGACAGTATTCCGCGTCTGCGTCGTCATTACGCCGGTTACTGCGCCTGTCCTACCAGTCGGCAGAACGTTTCACTGCGCACACGACACACCCATGGCGTGGCTGACACGGGCTATTCCCCGTCCTTTGGCAACAAGAACGCGTACGCTATCCATTTTCGCGACTGACCGTACTCCACGGCTTCTTTCAGGGGCTCGATGGAGTTGCCCCCCGCTAAATCGGACACGGTTAATTTATAGCTACTAATGAACTTCTGTATTCTCTCGGTGACTGCATTTTCAGTCCTTTATGGGGATGCCAGTTATTATAGTCTTCCATCCATTCTGTCAGTTTTTCCATTACGGTCACCGCATCCGGCAGGTCATTCACATACACGTAGTCACGCTTGAATGTTTTCACGAACGATTCAGCCATCCCATTGCTCTCCGGGCTACGCACTGGCGTCGTACACACGATGAACCCGAGTGAAGCAGCGAACGTCCTTGTCGCGTCCGCTATGTAGCAACTGCCGTTATCGGTCAGCCACTCAACGGCGTGTGGCAGGTAAAGCGTATTTCCAAAGCGCTTTTCTACACTCTCTGTCAGCAGATCCTGCACCATAACGCTGTTTATACCGCCTGTTGTGGCCGACCAACTGATGGCTTCACGATCACAGCAGTCAAGGCTGAACACCACCCGCACGACTTCCCGATTCCAGCAGCGGATTTCGAAGCCATCTGAGCACCAGCGCGTATCCGACTTAAGTGTCACGACGCTGCCGGTATGACAGTGTTCTGGCTTCTTATGGCCAGATTTTGCCAGTAACAGGTTATTCGCCTGCATGATCCGATAAATACGTTTGGGGTTAACTCGCCAGTTATGTTCCTTCAGCGCACGATTGAGGTGCGCAGTCACGCGACGATAGCCGTTTGTTGCCCGCTCGCTGCATATCTGGCGGATAAGCGGTAACAGTCGGGCGTCATCGTCTTTGCTGTAGCGGGCTGACCGGTGCTGGCGTTTATCCAGTAACCGGTCATACAGATTCGAACGCGATACACAGAGCACTTCTGCTATTCGGATGAGGGGATATCGTCCGGTGGCAGCAATGGCATGCGCGATATCAACTTTTTTGCCTGGGCTATCTCAAGCGCGTCGCGAAGGATTTCGGCTTCCATCGTTTTGCGTCCCAGCATCTGCTCAAGCTGTTTGACTTTTTTCTCCAGCGCTTTGAGCCCGGAGACGCTGACCACCTCGTCGCCTGCGGCGACCGCAGACTTGCCACCCTCGTTCATGAGTCGTTTCCACTTAAAAAGAAGACTGGGAGTGATGCCATATTGCCGGGCAACGAGTGAGACGGTGTAGCCGGGCTGCATGGCGAGCGCTACAAAACGGGCTTTCTCTTCGGGAGTATAACGGCGGCGCTTTTGCTCGCCAGTGATCACTTCGATTCTTTGCACAGGACACTCCTTAAACATAGCTCTATGCCTATGTCTTACTGGTGAAGTGTCCGGTTTAAACGGGGGCTATTACAAGATCACCGATAACGGTATGGATACGGGCCAGCGCTTCTGTATCATCAGGCTTGCGCCTGCGTCGGCGATCCTGTCAGTTCTTCGACCTACTGACTATGGCATGCAGCTGCGCACGTGACACCCGGAGGCAACCACTGACAAGGCTTATTGGGGTCAGTTTGGATATTGAAAATTATTGTACTATAAGGGCTTCCCCGGCATGTCAACGCCGGTGTTTACGGTTTCTGTCTGCACTATAGTAAAAAAATAAAGGGGAGAGACTGCGGTACTATAAACGGTCATGATGAATCGTCATCGATTCGGACCCTGATGAAAGACGCTCGTGAGGCTCTAGTTCGTTAGTCGGGTACACTTGCCCTGTACAATAAGCAGATATACCTCACGGGGTCTAACCCTTTATCATCAACGAGTTGCAGATCAGATGGTCATACAGCTTTGTACTTTAGCTGGCTGAGTACAACCTGAAATCATCACCGTAATGTAATGATGCCCAGCACAGTCTTGCATTTTTGGCAGCGATGGCAACAACAGCGCGCCAGTATCCTCTGCGTTCGACCAGTGAGCAGACCCAACGACTGAATAAATCAGTCCTTTTCTCCGCCCCGATCAGTACCGAGCGGGCACTCTGAACCAGAAGTGTTCTCAGATACGAATCGCCAGCTTTCGTTATCCTGCCAAGCTTCGACTTTCCGCCGCTGCTGTACTGCGATGGTGTCAGTCCCAGCCAGGCTGCCAGCTGGCGCCCATTCTTAAAATCATGTGCATTACCGATACTGGCGACCAGCGCACAGGCCGTTGTGGGGCCAACGCCCTTCAATTCCATCAGCCGCTGACTGCGATGATCTGTTTTGGCCATGCGGGACAAAATTCGGTCATATTCAGCGATGTTATCTTCAATGCGAGCAACGTGCTCCAGCAAATCATCAACACATTGCTGAACCTGAAGTGGTAAAGAATTCTTCTGCTCAAAAACTATGTGGCGCAGGGCATCTGTACTTTGTGGGGCGATAACGCCGAATTCAGATATCAACCCCCGGAGACGATTATATGTTGCTGTTTTCTCTTCGATAAAACCCTGTCGGGTACGATGCAGACACTGCATTGCCTGCTGGCTCTCATCCTTAACCGGCACAAACCGCATATGTGGGCGACGAACCGCCTCGCAGATAGCCTGAGCATCAGCTGCAGCTGCAGCTGCATCATTTTTACCAGCCATGCGGTAAGGCGATACAAATTTAGCGGCCATCAGACGCGGCTCATGACCATACTGCCGAAACAGTCTTGCCCAGTAATGAGCCCCGGAGCCGCCTCCATCCCGATAACACAGGGCGGCAAACCAGCAATCAGCCCGGGAAGAGCTGCGTGGGTTACTCTGGATTTAACCAGAACGGTTTTGCCATTCTGGTCAACGCAATGAACAGCGAACACATTTTTAGCAAGATCGATACCGACAGTCGTGATGGTCATAACGAATCCCTCCGGGGCTGTGTTTACCCCATGATTGCACAAGAGTTAATCAGGCGCATAATCAGGGGAAGTCCCTTCCATTCGTTAGGCTCATTTTTTGACCATCAATGATGAGCCAATATCTGCCGAAATTTAACAGAACCGCCTATGCCCCAAATCCCGTATCGGTAGATATCATTTTTGTAGTAACTTTCCTTCCGACCGCATCACAACAAAATAATATAAATATATGATTTATATCGAAAATAAAGGTGGCTATGTTTATTCTTAGTTATACTATAGTGGAGTATGCATTGACGATAATTATATACTCCACTATAGTATATAAAATCAAAAATGGTGAGGTAAATAATGCCCAGTACTCCTGAAGAGAAAAAAAAGGTCCTTATCCGTGTTCGCCGCATTCGGGGTCAGATTGATGCTCTGGAAAGAGCGCTGGAAAATGGTGCTGAATGCCGTTCCATTCTTCAGCAGATAGCTGCCGTTCGCGGAGCAGCTAACGGTCTTATGGCAGAGGTGCTCGAGAGCCACATACGGGAAACCTTTGACCAGAATGACAGCTACAGCCATGAAATCAGTAAATCCGTTGACGATACGATTGAACTGGTTCGCGCCTATCTTAAATAGCTAAGCCATCACATTGAGGATAATTTACATATGAAATCACGTGCTGCCGTTGCATTTGCACCAGGGAAGCCCCTGGAGATTGTTGAAATTGATGTTGCACCACCTAAAAAGGGCGAGGTGCTGATTAAAAATACCCACACCGGTGTCTGCCACACCGATGCCTTTACCCTCTCCGGGAACGATCCTGAGGGCGTTTTCCCGGTGGTTCTCGGCCACGAAGGAGCCGGTGTCGTCGTGGAGGTCGGTGAAGGCGTGACCAGCGTGAAGCCGGGAGACCATGTGATTCCGCTTTACACCGCCGAATGCGGGGAGTGTGAATTCTGTCAGTCCGGGAAAACGAACCTCTGTGTATCGGTTCGCGAAACTCAGGGAAAAGGACTGATGCCTGACGGAACCACCCGCTTTTCTTACAATGGCCAGCCTGTTTACCACTACATGGGCTGCTCCACCTTCAGTGAGTATACGGTAGTGGCCGAGGTTTCTCTGGCAAAAATTAACCCGGAGGCAAACCATGAACACGTCTGCCTGCTGGGCTGTGGCGTGACTACCGGGATTGGCGCTGTTCACAACACAGCGAAAGTACAGCCTGGAGATTCTGTCGCTATTTTTGGTCTTGGCGCAATCGGTCTGGCTGCCGTTCAGGGGGCTCGCCAGGCAAAAGCAGGACGCATTATCGCTATCGACACCAACCCGGGCAAATTCGAACTTGCCCGTCAGTTCGGTGCAACCGACTGCATCAACCCGAACGACCATGACAAACCGATTAAAGATGTGCTGCTTGAAATCAACAAATGGGGCATTGACCACACTTTTGAATGTATCGGTAACGTCAACGTTATGCGTGCGGCGCTGGAAAGCGCTCACCGTGGCTGGGGCCAGTCCATTGTCATCGGCGTGGCCGGCGCCGGGCAGGAGATATCCACCCGTCCATTCCAGCTCGTTACCGGGCGCGTATGGAAAGGTTCTGCTTTCGGCGGAGTGAAAGGCCGTACGCAGCTTCCGGCCATGGTAGAAGATGCCATGAAGGGTGAAATTGAACTGGAGCCATTTGTTACCCACACGATGACGCTGGATGAAATCAATGAGGCCTTCGATCTTATGCATGAAGGTAAATCCATCCGGACGGTGATTCAGTATTGATCCCACCGTAAACCTTAACAAATACAAACTAAAGGAAATGGATCATGGCAACACCTGTAATTTCTGGTAATGACGTTTTTTCTCACGTCTTCATCGGTGCATCCGATGTTGAAAAATCCGCTGATTTTTACGATGCTGTTCTCGGTACGCTTGGCATCAATAACCTCGGCCCGTTTGGCAATGGCTGGGTACTTTATGGTCGCGAAAAGCCAGCCTTTATTATTGCACGTCCGGGCAACGGTGAAGCGCCATCGGCCAACGGCGTTACTGTCGGCTTTGCAGCTGCAAGTCCGGAAGAAGTTGATGCTTTCCACGCCGCGGGCCTTGCCGCCGGAGGGAAAGATGAAGGTCAGCCTGGCCCGCGCAGCCATCTCCCTGGAGCCTATGCAGCCTACCTGCGAGACCCTGCGGGTAACAAAATCACGGCTTATACGTTCATCTGACGTCCTGCTATAAAGAGACTTCCCCTGACTCCCTGTCAGGGGAAATAACCATGAGACAGAGGCTAATGGAACTCATCGAGCAGCATGCCAGCGCTGGCGGCTGGCAAAACGTATACCGCCATAATTCACAAACCCTTAATTGTGAGATGAATTTCGGTGTTTATCTTCCTCCCAAAGCAGCAACAGAAAAACTGCCGGTGCTGTACTGGCTCTCGGGTCTGACCTGTACGGAGCAGAATTTCATCACCAAATCGGGTATGCAGCATTATGCCGCCAGGAACAACATCATCGTCGTTGTTCCTGATACCAGTCCCCGTGGAGAGCATGTCGCAGATGCTGACAGCTACGATCTGGGCCAGGGGGCCGGCTTTTATCTGAACGCGACGGAACATCCGTGGAGTACGCATTACAGGATGTATGACTATATTCTCCATGAGCTTCCGGCTGTTGTCATGGAGCATTTACCTGTAACATCAAGGAAATCAATATCCGGTCACTCCATGGGAGGGCTGGGAGCGCTGGTTCTGTCGCTGCGAAATCCTGATGAATACGTGAGTGTATCGGCATTTTCACCAATAGTGTCACCTTCTCAGGTGCCATGGGGACAACAGGCATTCACCGCGTACCTGGGTGAAAATAAAAAAACGTGGGAGCACTACGATCCCGTCAGTCTCATTTTACAGGGTGCGAAATTACCAGAAATTTTTATTGACCAGGGATTAAGTGACGCCTTTTATGAAGATCAGTTACGCACTAAAAGTCTTGAAAGAGTGTGCAACGAGATGAACATCAACACATCATTCCGATATCATACTGGTTACGACCATAGCTATTATTTCATTTCCAGCTTTATTGGTGAGCACATTGCTTACCATGCCAACAGGCTCAGGCTGTCAGCATGAGTTGATTTCCAGCCTCAGAAAATGTGCTTAATTTTCAGGCCTGAACAGGGCCTGAACCCTGCAGACCTGAGATGTACTGTAACCGGTGGCTTCAGCAGTTTCTCTTATGCGCAGTTTCTTGACCTGTCGGTAATACAGAACTTTCTTATGTCGTTCCAGATCGGCCTGTTTGCCCCGGTACTTTCCCAGCGTAGGTGCCCGTTCAATTCCCTGCTTCTGCCGATGGCGGCGGCTCAGCTAGTCCTTATGCGACATCGCGGCCATCAGGTCGATAAGCATACTATTGATGGCGGTTATCACGCCTCGGGTTTCACCGCTGGCAGAGCTGGTTTACAGCATGTTACCGCGCCCTAAAATCACGGAAACTCTCGATGAGGTAAACAGCTGGACGACGTTTACCCGACATTTTTCGCATATAAAAAATGACATTACCCGTCCCGATACCCGCCTGCTCCTCACCACCATCCTTGCGGATGGTATCAATCTTGGCCTGACCAAAATGGCAGAAGCCTGCCCCGGTAGCACCAAATCATCACTCGAAGATATTCAGGCATGGTACATCCGCGATGAAACCTATTCAGCTGCTCTTGCAGAGCTGGTAAATGCGCAGGGAAAAAGTCCACTGGCGGCATTCTGGGGCGACGGGACAATGTCATCATCAGATGGACAGAATTTCAGAACAGGCAGCTCAGGCCGCTACGCAGGGCAGGTTAACCCGAAATATGGTCGGGAGCCCGGACGTCAGTTTTATACCCATATTTCGGATCAATACAGCCCGTTTTACACCTGCATAATCAGTCGGGTCAGGGATTCATCCCATGTTCTCGATGGCTTGCTGTACCACGAAAGCGACCTGGAAATCAGGGAGCATTACACCGATACAGCTGGTTTCACCGATCATGTCTTTGCCCTGATGCATCTGATGGGATTTGCGTTCTGTCCGCGAATCAGGGATCTCAACGACAAGAAGCTGTTTATCAAAGGGAAAGCTGACCAATACCCGGCGCTTCAGTCACTGATATCAACGACCAGCCTGAATCTGAAAGAGATCGAAATTCACTGGCGTGAAGTGCTGCGTCTGGCGACCTCGATAAAGCAGGAAACCGTGACAGCATCTCTGATGCTGAAAAAACTAGCCAACTACCCGAAGCAAAAAGGACTTGCCAAATCACTGAGAGAAATTGGCCGCATTGAGCGAACGCTGTTTATGCTCGACTGGTTCCGCGATCCTGCACTCTGTCGGCGAGTACAGGCGGGGCTGAATAAAGGTGAAGCCCGTAACGCGCTGGCTGTTCACTGAGTTGACCAGCATGGTAAAACTGTTCTGGTTAAACCCAAAGTATTGTGTGCTTCCCTTCCTGAGCTGATTGCCAGTTTACCTCCCTGTGTTATCGGGATGGAGGCATGCTCCGGGGCTCACTACTGGGCAAGACTGTTCCGGCAATATGGTCATGAACCACGTCTGATGGCTGCTAAATTTGTATCTCCTTACCGCATGGCCGGTAAATCAGGCAAAAATGATGCAGCTGATGCACAGGCTATCTGTGAAGCAGTTCGTCGCCCGCATATGCGGTTTGTACCCGTTAAGGATGAGAGCCAGCAGGCGATGCAATGCCTACACCGCTCCCGTCAGGGATTTATAGAAGAGAAAACAGCAACGTATAATCGCCTGCGAGGATTGATATCTGAATTCGGCGTCATCGCGCCACAAAGTACAGATTCCCTGCGACACATGGTTTTTGCACAGAAAGATTCTTTACCACTTCAGGTTCAGCAATGTGTTGATGATTTGCTGGAGCACGTTGCTCGCATCGAAGCCAACATAGCTGAATATGATCGGATTTTGTCCCGCATGGCCAAAACAGATCATCGCAGTCAAAGGCTGATGGAATTGAAGGACGTAGGCCCCACAACGGCCTGTGCGCTGGTCGCCAGTATCGGTAACGCACATGATTTTAAGAATGGACGCCAGCTGGCAGCCTGGCTGGGCCTTACGCTATCGCAGTACAGCAGCGGCGGAAAGTCGAATCTTGGCAGGATAACGAAAGCTGGCGATTCGTATCTGAGAACATTTCTGGTTCAGGGGGGCCCGCTCGGTACTGATCGGGTCGGAGAAAAAGACTGATTCATTCAGTCGTTGGGTCTGTTCACTGATCGAGCGCAGAGGATACTGGCGTGCCGTTGTAGCGATCGCCGTCAAAAACGCAAGGCTGTGCTGGGCATCATTGCATTACGGTGATGATGTCAGGCTGTACTCAGCCAGCTAAAGCACGAAACAAAATAACCATCTGTTCTGCAATTCGTTGATGATAAAGGGTTAGACCCCGTGAGGCCTATCTGGCTATTGTACCGGATATACGTATCCGCTTAACGAACAAGAACCTCACGCGCGTCTTTCATCAGGGTCCGAATCGATAACGATTCATTATGACCGTTTATAGTACCGCAGTCTCTCCCCTTTATTTTTAACTGTAGTGCAGACAGAAACCGTAAACACCGGCGTTGACATGCCGGGGAAGCCCTTATAGTACAATAATTTTCAATATCCAAACTGACCCCAATTATCCGGATTCCAGCGACTAGCCTAAAAATGAGTATTAATACTATCAATAACTTAATTGATACCAACTGTCTAAAGATTCCAGGGGCCAGTCTATTCAAGTACCAGAATCTGGTGAAGCCATAATCAACTCCGATTGACTTCTGAAGTATTACTCACGTCGCCGCCATGATTGTGCTGATGGTAATGTAACGTAAACATAACCCCACCAATTAACAGCGTAATAGCGGCACTTTCCTGGAGATCCGGAATGCGCTGTGAATAGATAAAACCATATAGCAGCGCGAAAAGGGTTTCAAAAACCACCATCTGCCCTGTCAGTGATACCGGAAGACGCCGGGAACAGAGATTCCACGCCAGATATCCCAGCCATGAGGAGACCACGGCTAACATCATGTTCGTTATCCAAAAGAGCGTTTGAGTGTGTTCCGGTAACGACAAGTCAACTGCAGAAAACCTGAATATACTGGCGATGAGCCATAGCAGTACCGAAATACATCCCGTACACAGGCCTATCAGGAGAGACCACTGGTTACTGGTGTAAGGGAGGTTTTTCAGACAGCGGGAGTTCTCGACAGCGTAACGGCTCCAGCACAGTAATGCAGCGAAGGCACAAAGGGTCCCCAGCATCTGCCGTTTTCCTTCTGTAACTTGGTGCGAGGATGTTTGTATCGCATGCAGATTAATCAGCACCACACCAGCAATGATAGCCGTAATCGGCAGCAATAATTGCCTGAAGGGCGGAGCATGCTGGTCCCTGCGACCAAGCACCGGAACCATCACCGGAATTAAACCTATCACTAACGATGTCGCGGCAATACCGACCTGCTGTACGGCCACCGCGACGAGCAGAAAATAGAAAACATTGCTCATCAGCGAAAGACGGATTAGCGTCAGCAGATCGCGATGATGCCATACACGGGCAATGTTGCGCCATTGAGGTATAAGTAATATTGCCGCCAGTATCCCATAGGTAGCAAAGCGACCGCAGGTTAACAGCAGTGGTGAGATCTCGGGTAGCAGTACCGGTGGCAGGAAGATGAATCCCCAGCATGCGCCAGCGAGTACGCCAAATGTAATCCCTTGCTTCATACTGACTCCTTCAATGCCCTTTCAGGTAATCTAGCCCCCGACTGGCGCTCACTCCACGACGACAAAAAATACTGCAGCCGCGGGCTTTTCGGCTGATGGAACAGTTGCGCCGGTGCTCCCTGCTCTTCAATGCAGCCATCGGCAAGAAACAGCACCCGATCGGAGACTTTAGCGGCAAACCCCATCTCATGGGTCACAATCATCATGGTCATACCATCATCGGCAAGATTGCGGATGACCTTTAGCACCTCCCCGACCAGCTCCGGATCAAGCGCTGAAGTCGGTTCATCGAACAGCATAATGGCGGGTTTCATGGTCAATGCCCGGGCGATGGCAACGCGCTGCTGCTGACCACCGGATAACATCGCGGGCCAGCTATCGGCTTTGTCTGCCAGACCAACCCGTGCCAGTTGCGTTTTCGCTTCGGCGTAGGCTGCTTCACGGGAGACCTTTTTAACCCGCCGCAACGGCGTGGCTACGTTATCGAGTACCGTCATATGCGGCCACAGATTAAACTGCTGAAAGACCATACAGACGTCGCGTAAAGCCTGACGGTTTTCCTTGTCGCTTAAACGCCGGCGTTTTTCCCCGCTGAGAGGTTCATAGCCGACGTTCTCGCCATTCACCACAATGCTGCCGGAGCTATAATCTTCCAAAAAGTTAATACAGCGTAACAGCGTGGATTTACCCGACCCTGAGCCACCAATCACGCAGATGACTTCTCCGGGAGAAATGCTGACATCGATGCCACGTAGAACATGGTTTTCGCCATAATGTTTATTGAGGTTGTTAATCTCAATAGCATAATCACGCATAGTATTAACCTCGGCTTAATTGAGAATAAGAATAATGGCGCTCTATTTTATTACCCAGACGGGAGATACCGATCGCGATCCCCCAATAGACAATGGCCATTAAGGCGTAGATTTCAACCATCGCATAGGTCTGGTTAGCAATGGTCATGGCGGTATTGGTGAGTTCACCGACCGTAATAATGGATAGCACCGACGACTCTTTTACCAAAATGACGCTCTGGCCAATCAATGGCTGGATAATGCGCGCGAGCATTTGCGGCCAGACAATGAAAGTAAATATTTGCCATGGACTTAACCCCAGGTCTGCAGCCGCTTCAACTTGCCCACCTGAGACAGCATTGCGACCCGCACGAAATATTTCCGCAAAATAAGCGGAACCATAACATCCCAGGCACAGTACCCCGACCTGTTGCGCCTCGAGATTAATACCTATATAGGGTCCACCATAAAAGACTAAAAAGAGCTGCACCAGTAACGGCGTGCCGCGAAACACATTAATCCATGCATGATATATCACATTAAATAAAGTCGGTTTTTGTCTTTCGAGAAGAAAAAAACACAGCCCGATCGCCAGCCCCAGCAGGATACCGCCGAGACTCATTTTTAGGGTCATTAAAATACCGGCGGCAATGGCATCTTTATAGGTAAAAAGTATTTCAACATTCATTGTGCTAATACCCTTTGAGCCGAAGATGAGCGGTTTTTCTCTAACCTGGTACCAACAATACTCAGTCCCCACGAGGTCAGAAAATAAAGGAGACCGCATGCCGTATAAAACTCCAGCGGCCGATAGGTGGTTGAGGCCAGTGTTTGAGTCACTCTCATCAACTCATGGACCGCCACCACCGAGACCAATGCCGAGTTTTTGATAATATCGATGGTTTCATTAATCAAAGCCGGCATCATGGCGCGCAACACCTGCGGCATCTGAATATAAAACAGCGTTTGCGCCGCTGAAAAACCAAAATCTCGTGCCGCCTCCAGTTGGCCTTTGGGCAACATTTTAAAGCCAGCCCGAAGAATCTCTCCTTGAAAGGCTGCGGTATTTAATGAGAGAGCCACAACCGCCGCCAGCAATGGTGAAAGCGTGATCCCTACGGCTGGCAAAGCATAAAATATTAATATCAACTGGACCAGTAACGGCGTTCCACGATAAAAACTGACATAGGTTTTGCAAAAACAACGCACGAGACGCCGCGGAGAGTTTAACCCCAGGCAAATTAACCAACCGAGGATCAATCCTATGACAATCGCGCTCAGCGATACAGCCAGAGTACTGAGCACGCCAATTAATAGCTGAGGGAAATAGGGAAACACCACTGAAATATCAAACATATTGCCCTCCAGTATCCATCAAATTAGTTTGCCGGGGTCGGAACTTGCTCAGGAACGGCCATAGAAAAACCCAGCCACTTCGTTTGTAGCTGCGCCAGTTTTCCCGATTTATTCAACTGCACAATGCCGTCGCTGATAAATTTGACCAGTGAGGCGCTATCCGCATCCTTTCTTCCGGCCCATGCGTACCAGGTGGCCGGGCCAAACGGTGGGCGTACAATTTCAAACGTATCACCACGGGTCTTTACCAACGGCGCGAGGTTCGGCAGCGATTGCACAACCGCATCAACACGGTGCGCCGCTAATGCCGCATAGGCTTCGTTATAATCAATAAAGGCTTTTATTTCTTTAACGCCGTGACCGGTGGTGGGTTTAAGTACCGATGCTTCATATTCTTTTAGCACCGCAATTTGCGGCGCCCCGGCCTGGCTGGCGACAATCATGCCCTGGAGATCTTTGGCGCTATTAATGCGGCTATCCCCTTTGCGTTTCAGAATGGCCACGCTGGCGTCAGAAAAGGGAGCGGTAAAAGCAAATTTTGCTTCACGATCACGAGTGATGGTTAAAGAAGTTGCCACAAAGTCAAATCGTTTGCTTTCCAGGCCGGGTAAAATCCCTTGAAATGGAATATCCAGCTGAACCACTTTCACCCCGGGTAATCCTTTCATCACTTCCGTGAGAATATCTTTTCCCAGACCGACTATTTTGCCATCTTCAAGCATTTCAAAAGGGGCATAGCGCGCTTCGGTGGCAATCACTATTTCTTTTTTTTGCTTAATATCATCCAGTAAATCAGCCTGGGCCGTAGATATCAATAATGGTGAAAGTTGTAAGGCAGACATAGAAAGTAATAGCCACAGTTTATTTTTCATCAATGTATCTCCGCGAGTTTGAATGACGCTGATAATATTTATTCATTCGCTGAGCGGCGACAAACGGTGGTTTCTAACTGATAACTATTAGCATGGCTAATGGTGATTTTGGCATGAATAGTGCTTATTACAGGTTATTTAGCAACAGAGAAACCGATGATGCAACGAAAACCAGGTTTGCCGTCTCTCGACGGTTTACGCTACTTTGATGCCGCAGCGCGCAATCTCAGTTTTACCCGTGCCGCGCAGGATCTTTTTCTTACTCAGAGTGCAGTAAGCCAAAAAATTCAATCACTTGAGCAGCAACTTGGCTATCTGGTCTTTCACCGCACTCCCGCGGGACTACGCTTAACCCCGCAGGGTGAACAACTGTTTATCGGAGTGCGCCAGGCCTTTGCCATCCTCGAAACTACGTTGCACCAAACCGGTGAAGAAACCCTTGAGGGCACCATAAAGATTCGGGTTATGCCGTCCTTTGCCACCAAATGGCTGCTTCCCCGATTGCATCAGTTTTATGAGCAGTACCCTATCAGCCTGGAAATTGATGCCGATATGACGCCCGCCAATTTTAAATCTGACGCGGTCGATATCGCCATCACTCCTTTTTGGATTGATGATAAAAATCTAATTCAACGGCATCTGTTCAACGATGTGATCTATCCCGTGATCAGCCCGGATTTGTTGAAAATACGGCATCTGCGCAGTTACAGCGAACTCTGTGGATTGCGCTTACTGCATGATTCCATGCCGCAAAATGCCTATAGCACCCATTGGCGCTCCTATTTTGCCCGCCTCGGGCTCTATGACCTGAATGTCGAGGCGGGAACCGGATTTTCCCGCGCCGACCTCGTACTCCAGGCCGCCTGCGCCGGCCAAGGAATCGCCTTAAGCCGTCACTCTTTGTGTGCGACGGAAGTGAGCAATGGCGCTCTGATTCGCCCTTTTACCGATATTGTCGAAGACGGACAGGTGTGGTTAACCTGCCCGCGTAATAATGAGAAACGGCCACGCGTTCAGGCGTTGATTAACTGGCTGACAGAAGAAACCGCACGTCATATTGCAGAGCGAACGCAAATTCTCGGTGAATATACGCTGCATAAGGCCGGCTAATGACGGCAAATTAATAATCTCCGTTTGTAGCAAGATATCATTTTCCAGATGATGGCATCACGCCATTATCAACGACGGAGTTTATTATGAGCATGCCAGATATTATTGAATTAGCTAATGGGCAAAAAGTTAAAGGAACGTTCAGTTCCCATGAGATGCAGCGCCGACTGTCGGGATTACGGGCCACCATGGAAGCAGACAGCATTGATGCAGTTATTTTAACCTCGATTCATAATATTAATTACTACGGCGATTTTTTATATTGTAGTTTTGGTCGCCAGTATGCCCTGGTGGTGACACCGAGCCAGTCATTTTTAATTACCACCAATATCGATGGAGGTCAGGGATGGCGCCGCAGCTACGGTGCAAATATCGTTTACACGGACTGGCAGCGCGATAATTATTACCGTGCAGTACGTAAAGTGGTTCCTGATAATAGCCGGCGGATTGCACTGGAAGGCGATCATGTAACGATCGAACAGCGCGCTAAATTTTGCTATTACCTTTCTCAGACACAGTTTATTGATATTGCACCGGCGACAATGCGTATGCGCATGATTAAGTCTGCCGAAGAGATTGCGCTGATTAAAATTGGTGCTCAGGTCGCCGACCTCGGCGGCGCGGCATGCGTCGCAGCGATTGCTGAAGATGTTCCGGAGTATGACGTTGCCCTGGCAGCCACCTCGGCGATGACCCGGGAAATCGCGAAACGCTTGCCGCATGTTGAATTGCGCGATACCTGGACGTGGTTTCAGTCTGGCCTGAATACCGACGGTGCTCACCATCCGGTGACGACCCGTCGCCTCAAGCAAGGGGATATTTTATCACTGAACTGTTTTCCCATGATTGCCGGCTACTATACCGCGCTGGAGCGTACGCTGTTCCTCGGTCAGCCTAGCGATGAGCAATTGCGTCATTGGGAGATCAACTGTGAGGTGCACCGCCGTGGGCAGGCGCTCATCCGCCCTGGCGCCCGTTGTTGCGATATCGCCGCCTCGCTTAATGAAATTTATCGCGAGCATGACCTGCTGCAGTATCGGACTTTTGGCTATGGTCACTCCTTCGGCGTACTGAGCCACTATTATGGCCGCGAAGCCGGTTTAGAATTACGCGAGGATATTGAAACCGTTTTAGCGCCGGGAATGGTAGTTTCAATGGAACCGATGATAATGCTGCCAGAGAACATGCCGGGACACGGCGGTTATCGCGAACATGATATCCTGGTTGTCACCGAAAATGCAGCAGAGAACATTACCCATTTCCCTTATGGTCCTGAGCATAACATTATAGAAAAATAGCAGATAAGCATGCCTAATGTAGAATGCATCAATATATCAGCACCTTCTGGTGCTGATTATTTTGGCCGGCTTTGTAATATGAGTGTCATGAGCTAAATTCAACAGGAAATAATGTGATGCTCTATCTTCCTCAGATCAGTTCAGTGGAAATGACTCTAAATCATTGATAGTGGTTTATTGTCATGTAGTACTCAATGTGACCTACGCAGCGTTTATTAACATACACCAATATTAGTAATGTATTCATAAGCCACATGAGGACATCCCCATGAAGAAGCGATTTTCCGATGAACAGATCATCAGTATTCTCCGTTAGGCAGAAGCCGGGGTTTCGGCCCGGGAACTCTGCCGCAAGCATGCCATTTCAGACGCCACCTTTTACTCCTGTCGCAAGAGGTTCGGCGGCATGGAAGTAGCCGAAGTGAAGCGGCTCAAGTCACTTGAAGATGAGAACGCTCGGCTCAAGAAGCTGCTTGCCGAAGCAAGGCTGGATAAGGAGGCGCTTCAGGTGGCTCTGGGCCGAAAGTTCTGAGGACAGACCAGAAGTGGAAAGCCGTGGAGGTCATGTGTGAGTCAATGGGTCTGTCGCAACGCCGTGCCTGAAGTCTGGCCGATCTGTCACTTTCAACCTGCCGTTATTCGGCCCAGCGTCCGGCTGCTGACCCGCAACTGTCTCTACGGATCACCGAGGTGGCAATTGAACGCCGGCGATTTGGTTACCGGCGAATTTTGCAGTTATTGCGCCGGGAGGGCCTTCATGACAACCACAAGCGGGTTTACCGCATCTATCTGTTATCAACGGTGCAAAACTGATCCACCGCAGCGATTGAAAATTGATCCAGGGGTTAATCTGCTCCTCTGAATACAGGGGAGCTTATGATCACTTTTGTGATTCGTATGGAAATTAAAGTCCTGCACAAGCGGGGAATGAGTATCCGGGCCATCGCCAGGGAACTGGGTATTTCGCGCAATACTGTCCGCAGCCACCTGAAAGCCAAATCTGAAAAGCTGCAGTATTCACCACGCCCGGTACCATCATCACTGCTCGATGAATACCGTGATTACATCTCTAAGCGGATTAGCGATGCGCATCCCTACAAAATCCCGGCGACCGTTATTGCCAGAGAAATCATGGGCTGGGCTATCGTGGAGGGCTCACTATCCTGAGAGAGTTCATCCGTTCGCAGGCCCTCCCCGACAGGCAGAACCGGTCGTTCGCTTCGAAACCGAGCCCGGCGGCAGATGCAGGTTGACTGGAGGACCATGAGAAACGGCAAGTCCCCTCTGCATGTGTTCGTCGCTGTTCTGGGGTACAAGCACTTTATAAAGATATTAAATCCTCCTGAAAGCTTGAATCATTTTGTTTATATGCGGTAATGGCCTAATAGTTAGGACCTACAACCACGTTTAATTACTGGCGTCCTGGTGAAGACCGCTGCGTGCTAGGAGCGGACGTTACCGCCAATCGAGTTGACTTGTACACAGAGTGCTGTAGAGGTCTGGTCCTTTTCATTTCATAAAATCTCCCGGGGACCGGCAGGTCTATATGTTTCTGAGCAGTGTTATATTTTTCTGATCTGATGAAGGCGAGAGACCGAAATGGCGTCCATATTCCCGACTGAATTGCGTATGGCTTTGGTAGCCGACAGCATGTGCTATGGCCGTGATGCTGTCGCCAGTTGTGGCTAACTTCAACCTTGCCTGCATCAGGCGAAGACGTTTTTGGTACTGGACAGGGCTGAGCGCGATGATCGCCTGAAAGTGGCGATGAAATACGGAAACGCTTAATGCCGCCATGGCGGCCAGCTCTTCTACCCGCCGGTCCGCATATAGTGTTGTTTCAGCCAGTTAATCACCTTATAGATGCGGGCAAGATGCGATTCCGGCGTGGCAATATCACGCAGCATCCAGCCCTGCGGCCCCCTGAAGAACCCGGAATAAAATCTCTCGTTCATACACTGGGGCTAGAGCAAAAATTTCCTCTGGCTTGTTGAACAGTCGCAGCATCCTCAGCCAGGCATCGAGCAATTCGGACGTAACCGGGGCGACAGAAAATCCGGCGTTATAAAGATGCGTTTTACCTGAACCCGGCATGCCATCCAGTAATTCAGCAATAATCTCAGGCTTCGGTGTCAGACTCACCGCAAGATAGGGCGCCCCGGTTCGCTCATCGGCAAAGACCTTGCCGACGGCGGGCAGATCCACCGACATCACAAAGTAGGTGGCAGGATTATATTGCCAGGTTTTATCTCCCACAGTCATGCTCTTGGAGCCAGTGAGTATCAGATTAATCATCGGCTCATAGACAGCAGTAAGCCGGTGCTCAGGAATTTCTCCCTTTACCATCGCGACGCGCGGTATGGCAGTTTCGGTGATTTTGTTCCCGGCTTTTGAAGCCAACAGGCGCATTTCAGCTAATTTTTTCCATCCTGATTAAATAAAACGGCATGGGATCGGCGACAAGATTAAAGCAGGATTAGGGAAGGTGCGAACAAGTTCCTGATATGAGATCATCATATTCATCCGGAGCG
>NZ_JBEAFZ010000029.1:0-25143 GCF_040062415.1 Klebsiella sp. GG_Kp173 | reverse complement strand
CGCTCCGGATGAATATGATGATCTCATATCAGGAACTTGTTCGCACCTTCCTTAGCGATACCCTGCGAAAAAATTAGCGGTTTTATTTCTGCCAACCTGTATAAAAACGCCACGGGCGTCACGATTCCCGGCACGACAGTGAATGGCGTCGCGCTGGCCGCCGCCATCGGCGCCTTTGGCGGCGATGCCGATAAGGGATTACAGACCCTGGCAGGCATTACTTCACAGCATGTGGAACAGGCACAAGCGCTGGTGGACGCCGGCCACGTTAATATTGACGTCCAGGACACGCCTGACTTTATTCATCTCGATCTCACCCTCAGCGCCGGTGACCAGACCTGTCGCGTCGTGGTAAAAGGCACGCATACCAATGTGGTAGAGTTATATATTAATGGCGAACAGCAGCCATTACACGCCGGGAAAAATAGCGCCACAGCGCAGGCCGAACTGCCAACTTTCTCTCTCCAGGAAGCGTATGATTTTATTATCTCCACCCCGGTTGAGAATATTACGTTTATTCTGGAAGCCGCCCGCCTCAATAGCGCACTGGCTGCAGAAGGAAAATCGAAAAAGTATGGGTTGAATATTAACGGAACATTCTCTGAAGCCGTTAAAAATGGTTTGTTAAGCAAAGACTTAATGAGTGAGGTCATTATCAACACCGTCGCGGCTTCCGATGCGCGTATGGGCGGCGCCCCGGTGGTCGCTATGTCGAACTTCGGCTCTGGCAACCAGGGGATCGCGGCGACCATGCCGGTGGTGACCGTCGCCGAGCATCTGAATGCCGATGAAGAGACGCTCGCTCGCGCGCTGGCGCTCTCGCATCTGACGGCCATTTCCATCCACTCGCGCTATACCCGCCTGTCCGCACTGTGCGCGGCCTCCACCGCCGCCATGGGCGCCGCCGCCGGTATGGCATGGCTGTTTACCCGCAATATCGAAACCATCAACACCGCCATCATCAATATGATTAGCGATGTTACCGGCATGATTTGTGATGGCGCCTCCAACAGCTGCGCGATGAAGGTGTCCTCGGTGGTTTCCAGCGCCTTTAAATCTGTATTGATGGCGATGCAAAACCGCTGCGCCAGCGCCAACGACGGCATTGTCTGCGCCGACGTCGAACAGTCGATTAATAACCTGTGCCGCCTCGTGATTAAGCCTATGGCGCAAACTGATAAAGAGATCATTCGCATTATGGTCAGCAAATAAGACCAGCCCTTTTGTACCCTACGCAATAATGATTTATTGCCTGCACCAACAGGTATTTTACGATGAATAAAAAAGTCATATTACGCGGCGCCAGCGCCATTATGCCCCTGTGCATCGGGGACTTTCCTTTCTCGTTCATTGTTGGCGCGTTAAGCGTCAGCGCCGGAATGAGCGTCTGGCAAAGTACCGCGTGGTCGGCGATTGTGATTGCCGGCTCGGCGCAGATGCTGGCACTGAATATGTTAAAAACCGGCGCCACGCTCGGCGTGATTATTTTCACCACATTAATTATTAATCTTCGCCACGTGCTGTATAGCGCCTCTATTTCCGGTACCGTGCGCGAAGCCTCATTCTTTAAAAAATGCTTTATGTCCTATGCGCTCACCGACGAGGTGTATGCCACCACCGTTAAAGAGATGGAAGGAAATAAAAAGGAAAAATATCTGTTTTATGGCTCGGCGATGATCACCTTCTGGGCGATTTGGGTGCTGGCCGATTTTCTTGGCGCGCTGGTCGGCGCCTCGTTTCCCCACATTGAAAAATACGGTCTCGATTTCGCCATGGTCGCCGCTTTTATCGCCATCGTGGTGCCACAAATTAAAAGCCAGGCCTGCACCGTCGCCGCGGTAGTGGCCGCCGTTTCCGGCGTGCTGTTAGTGGTCCTGCCCTACTCGCTGGGTATCGTCGTCGCCTCCGTGCTCGGCGTCCTCGCCGGCCTGTGCGTCGACCTGGCGGAAGAGCGCAAGCAGAGGGCAACAACCGAATCCGATATGCCGTTAGTGGAGGCGCTGGAAAATGAGTAATAGCTACTTTATCGCCCTGACGCTGGGCATGGCCGCGGTCACTTTTCTTATTCGTTTCTCGTTTATCGGCCTGGCCGGCAAGATCCAGATGTCTGAGCGGGTGACCAAAACATTGCGCTTCGTGCCGGTCACCGTCCTGCCGGCCATCATCACCATTCAGATCCTGAGCGTGAATTCCAGCATGGAGTTCGACTTAAAAAACCCGAAGGTGATCGCCGCCATTATCTGTACGCTCGCCAGCTTCCGTTTGGGTCTGGTGTGGGTGGTGGTCAGCGGCGTCGGCTCACTGGTGCTGTTGAATTATTTTCTGTAACTGTTTGAAGGGTAACCCCATGATTATTACTACCGCTGACGCACCCGCCGCGATTGGTCCGTACGTTCAGGGCGTCAATCTCGGCGCGATGACCATCACCTCCGGCCAGCTGCCCATTAATCCGCAGGACGGCACCATGGCCGACGACATTGCCGAACAGGCGCGCCAGTCGCTGGAGAACGTGAAAGCCATCGTCGAAGCCGCCGGCCTCAGCGTTGGTCAGATCGTCAAAACCACGGTGTTTGTGAAAGACCTGGCGGATTTTGCCGCCATCAATGCCGCCTACGAGGCCTTCTTTACCGAACATCAGGCGGCCTTTCCGGCGCGCTCCTGCGTGGAAGTGGCCAGGTTACCGAAAGACGCTGGCGTCGAAATCGAAGCGATCGCTTTCGCCCGTTAACCCCCCGGCTGGAGGTAGAACCTCCAGCCCCTTACCCACCGATTTTTGACGTTCCACGTTGTTCATATTACAGGCACTATAGCCACTGAACGACCCGAGGAACGCAGCATGTTGACTATCCGAAAGGCATTACCCGAGGACGCGCCACAACTGAGCGCGATGGGTTATGCCAGTTACCAGCACCACTTCGCCCATCTCTGGCGCAATGCCGATGAACTGGCGTTATTTCTTAAGCAAGAATATGCCGAAGATGCGCTACATCGGAGTCTTACCGATGCCAACCATCATTGGCTCATCGCCGAAGCCGCTTCCCCCGTTGGTTTCGCTAAATATAGCTATCAACAGCGAATGGCTGACGACGGCACGACGGGTACGCTGCTGCATAAGCTCTACCTGATGCCGAGGGAGACTGGCCACCGCTACGGCGAGCAGATTTTTCACGCCGTCGAGACGCGAGCAAAAACGGCCGGTGAACGCTGGCTGTGGCTGGAAGTACTCGCCGCGAATCCCGCCGCGCGCCGTTTTTACGAACGCCAGGGGATGCAGCACATCAGAGACACAACTTTTCATTCCGCCAGCCAGCAAAGCACCTTACATATTCTGGCCAAACCGCTATGAGAGGAACTATGCCTGAGCTTCGTGACACCGGCGTACGTAACGTCGTTTGTGGTGAAAATGTCGTTATTTACCAGCCCGCCAACCTGTATGACTGCACACTGGGTGATAACGTCTTCGTAGGGCCGTTCGTTGAGATCCAGGGGAATACCCGCATCGGCGCGGAGAGTAAAATCCAGTCTCATACCTTTATCTGCGAATACGTCACCATTGGCCGGCGCTGTTTTATCGGTCACGGGGTGATGTTCGCCAACGATCTGTTTCGCGACGGCAAACCAAACGCCGACCGCGCCAGCTGGGGGCGGATTGAGATTGGCGATGACGTGTCGATCGGTAGCGGCGCCACGATTCTGGCCGTCAGTATCTGCGACGGCGTGGTGATTGGCGCGGGCAGCGTGGTGACGAAGTCCATCACCGAGAAAGGCGTGTGGGCGGGGAATCCAGCCCGCCTGCTGCGACGGCTGTAAAAAAAATGCCGACCATAAGGTCGGCATTCCGTCTTAGCTGCGCAAGCGTTATGCGCGCCAGGCTTTATAACGGTTAATCAGACCGTTAGTGGAGCTGTCGTGGCTGCTGACTTCGCTGCCGTCTTTCAGCTCCGGCAGGATGCGGTTAGCCAGCTGTTTGCCCAGCTCAACGCCCCACTGGTCGAAAGTGAAGATGTTGAGGATCGCGCCCTGGGTGAAGATTTTGTGCTCGTACAGAGCAATCAGCGCCCCGAGGCTGAACGGGGTGATCTCACGCAGCAGGATGGAGTTAGTCGGGCGGTTGCCTTCGAACACTTTGAACGGCACCACGTGCTCCAGGGTCGCCGGATCTTTACCCTGATCGCGATATTCCTGCTCCACCACCTCACGGGATTTACCGAAGGCCAGGGCTTCGGTCTGGGCGAAGAAGTTGGACAGCAGCTTCGGATGATGATCGGAGAGCGGGTTGTGGGTGATAGCCGGGGCGATGAAATCGCACGGTACCATTTTGGTGCCCTGATGGATCAGCTGGTAGAACGCGTGCTGACCGTTGGTGCCCGGCTCGCCCCAGATGATCGGACCCGTCTGGTAGTCCACGGCGTGGCCGTTACGGTCAACATACTTACCATTGGACTCCATGTTGCCCTGCTGGAAGTAGGCGGCAAAACGGTGCATGTACTGGTCGTACGGCAGAATCGCTTCGGTTTCTGCCCCGAAGAAGTTGTTGTACCAGATACCGATCAGCGCCAGCAGTACCGGCAGGTTTTTCTCCGCCGGGGTGGTGGAGAAGTGCTTATCCATCGCATGCGCGCCGGACAGCAGCTCAACGAAGTTGTCGAAGCCCACGGAGAGAATGATGGACAGGCCAATCGCCGACCACAGGGAGTAACGGCCGCCAACCCAGTCCCAGAATTCGAACATGTTGGCGGTGTCGATGCCGAACTCGCCAACCGCTTTCGCGTTGGTGGAGAGCGCCGCGAAGTGTTTAGCCACGTGCTTGTCGTCGCCCGCGGTCGCCAGGAACCAGTCGCGCGCGCTGTGGGCGTTGGTCATGGTCTCCTGGGTGGTGAAGGTTTTGGACGCGACCAGGAACAGGGTGGTTTCCGGATTGACGCTCTTCAGCACTTCGGCAATGTGGGTGCCATCGACGTTGGAGACAAAGTGCATGTTGAGGTGGTTTTTATACGGACGCAGCGCTTCGGTGACCATGAACGGACCGAGGTCGGAGCCGCCGATACCAATGTTGACCACGTCGGTGATCGGTTTGCCGGTGTAGCCTTTCCAGCTACCGGAGATAATCGCTTCAGAGAAGGTTTTCATCTTCTCCAGCACAGCGTTCACTTCCGGCATCACATCTTTGCCATCAACCACAATCGGCGTGTTGCTGCGGTTGCGCAGCGCGACGTGGAGTACCGCGCGATCTTCGGTGCGGTTGATCTTTTCACCGGAGAACATCGACTTGATGGCGCCCGCCAGGTCGGTCTCTTTCGCCAGATCCTGCAGTTTAGCCAGCGTCTCTTCGGTGATGCGGTTTTTGGAGAAGTCCACCAGCATCAGATCGTCAAACGTCGCGGAAAACTTAGAAAAACGGTCGCTATCTTTGGCGAACAGCTCGCTGATAGTGACATCTTTCATTTCGTCGAAGTGTTTCTGTAATGCCTGCCAGGCAGAGGTCTGCGTTGGGTTGATGTTTTTCATTAGCAATACTCTTCTGATTTGAGATTGTGACTTCGGTCGATTGTAGCGCCGGTGACGGAAAATTGTGATGATTTTTGTGACTTGTCCCTGACGCCGGTCAGGAATCGGGTCAAAACGGAGTAAAAAGCCCCATTAGTATAGCTATCATAAGGCTTTTTTCTGTTAGCCGCAGGGGCATGAAAAATCCGCATAACCGCAGCGTTGACATAGCTGGCGTTAAGCCTTTATATATCCGCAGTGCTTACGTATTGTAAGTATCTATTGCTCGCGCATTTCACGCTACAGCGAAAGGGTATTCGCGGGGGATATAATGTCCTTATTCCCCCGGCCAGGTGAAAGACGTCGGTAATTGCCAGAAGAGGTGCGTTGCCCAGGTAACCGTATTGGAGGAACCAGTCCGGCGAAAATACGTGAGGGGGAGCAACGCCGAGGTGAAAGAGCGTCTGGTTACGCTCCTCACCGGCCACAGGGGCTGAATCCCCTGGGTTGTCACCAGAAACGTTCGCAGTCGGGCGTTTCATACCCGAACACTTCAGCGCCCAGAGCGGTGAGTCGGGTCTACAAGGTGGAGCACTTCTGGGTGACATCGTAGTTGTTTATCATTCTGCGCCACCCTGTTTATCGCTCTTCCCTTGTGCCATGGCTGAATAATTTGGCCTGGCTTATTAAGACATTTTGTTGCGATCCGGCGGCATCCAGCCCCTGCCAGGATCGGTGTTCAGGAATCGTTTTAATAAGTCAGGCCCCCTGACACGAGGTTGTTATGACAGATTTAGTCGTCGCCAAATTTGGCGGCACCAGCGTTGCTGATTTTGACGCGATGAACCGCAGCATTGATGTGGCGCTGCTTGATGCCAATACCCGTATTGTTGTGCTCTCCGCCTCTGCCGGCGTGACCAACATTCTGGTGGCCTTAGCGGAAGGGCTGGAACCCACCGAACGTTTTTCCCAGCTGGACGCTCTGCGCCAGATCCAGTTCAATATTCTGGAGCGTTTGCGCTATCCCAACGTGATCCGCGAAGAGATTGAGCGCCTGCTGGAAAATATCACCACGCTGGCGGAAGCCGCCGCGCTCGCCTCCTCTAGCGCGCTGACTGACGAACTGGTCAGCCATGGCGAACTGATGTCCACCCTGCTGTTTGTGGAGATTCTGCGTGAACGCGGAATTCAGGCGCAATGGTTTGACGCCCGTAAAGTGCTGCGCACTAACGATCGCTTTGGCCGCGCCGAACCGGATATCGCCGCTGTCGCCGAACTGACCCAGCAGCAGCTGACGCCGCGTCTGGCGGAAGGCCTGGTGGTGACGCAGGGCTTTATCGGCAGCGAAGCGAAGGGCCGCACCACCACCCTCGGCCGCGGCGGCAGCGATTATACCGCCGCTCTGCTCGGCGAAGCGCTGAATGCCACCCGCGTCGATATCTGGACCGATGTGCCCGGGATCTATACGACCGACCCGCGCGTCGCGCCAGCGGCGAAACGCATCGACGTCATCGCCTTTGAAGAGGCGGCGGAAATGGCCACCTTTGGCGCCAAAGTGCTGCACCCGGCGACCCTGCTGCCTGCCGTGCGCAGCGATATCCCGGTATTTGTCGGCTCCAGTAAAGAACCGAAAGCGGGCGGTACGCTGGTGTGTAAAACCACCGAGAACCCGCCGCTGTTCCGCGCGCTGGCGCTGCGTCGCCGCCAGACGCTGCTGACGCTACATAGCCTGAATATGCTGCACTCCCGCGGCTTCCTCGCCGAAGTGTTCGGTATTCTGGCGCGCCATAACATCTCCGTCGATTTGATCACCACCTCCGAAGTGAGCGTGGCCCTGACCATGGACACCACTGGCTCAACCTCTGCGGGCGATACCCTGTTGACCCAGGCGCTGCTGACCGAGCTCTCCTCGCTGTGTCGCGTGGAAGTGGAAGAAGACCTGGCGCTGGTTGCCCTGATCGGCAACGAGCTGTCGAAAGCCTGCGGCGTCGGCAAAGAGGTGTTTGGCGTCCTTGATCCGTTTAACATCCGCATGATCTGCTATGGCGCATCCAGCCACAACCTCTGCTTCCTGGTCCCTGGCGCCGATGCGGAGAAGGTGGTGCAGACGTTGCATCATAATTTGTTTGAATAAAATTCCTTAGCACGATAAACAATACCTATAGCCGGGCTCGAACCCGGCTTTTTTATAACAACATCAACACAACCAGCTGACCAGCTCGCCGCCCTACCGGTTCGGCGCGGCCGGTTTGCGTATCGCAAGGAACACAACATGCTCGCAACTCTGACGCGGCTGTTCCCGTTATGGGCACTGCTGCTCTCCGTTCTGGCCTATTACACCCCCACCACTTTCACCCCGATCGGCCCTTGGGTTACCACCCTGCTGATGCTGATTATGTTCGGTATGGGGGTACATCTAAAGCTGGCGGATTTCAAACGCGTCCTGTCGCGTCCGGCGCCGGTCGCTGCAGGGATATTTCTGCACTATCTGGTGATGCCGCTCGCCGCCTGGCTGCTGGCGCTGCTGTTTCATATGCCGCCGGAGCTCTCCGCCGGGATGGTGCTGGTGGGCAGCGTCGCCAGCGGGACGGCCTCCAACGTGATGATCTTTCTGGCCAAAGGGGACGTGGCGCTGTCGGTGACTATCTCCTCGGTCTCCACCCTGGTCGGCGTCATCGCGACGCCGCTGCTGACCCGTCTGTACGTCGACGCGCACATTCAGGTCGACGTCATGGGGATGTTGCTGAGCATTCTGCAGATTGTGGTCATTCCCATCGCCCTGGGGCTGATTGTCCATCATCTGCTGCCGAAGGTGGTGAAAGCGGTGGAACCGTTCCTCCCCGCTTTCTCGATGGTGTGCATTCTGGCGATCATCAGCGCGGTGGTGGCAGGTTCCGCGGCCCATATCGCGTCCGTTGGCCTGGTGGTGATTATCGCGGTGATCCTGCATAACACCATTGGCCTGCTCGGCGGCTACTGGGGCGGACGTCTGTTTGGTTTTGATGAATCCACCTGCCGTACGCTGGCGATCGAGGTAGGGATGCAGAACTCCGGCCTGGCGGCCGCGCTGGGTAAAATTTACTTCGGCCCGCTGGCGGCGCTGCCGGGAGCCCTGTTCTCCGTCTGGCATAACCTGTCCGGTTCGCTGCTGGCCGGATACTGGTCAGGGAAGCCCATCGCCAAAAAAGCCAGCAAGCGCTGAGCGTGACACGTCCGGGCGCAGGCCCGGGCGTGTGCGTTATCCAATCTGCAAACGTACTGGTTTACCTAACTTCATTAACATCATGACTAACGCATCCAGGGTAAACTTACTGGTTTTCTGATTGACCACATCTGAAATGCGTGGGCGCGAAATGCTCAACTTCGCGGCAGCATCGGCCTGCTTCAATTGATGTTCATCTATCCACTCAGCGATTTCCTGCATTAACTGTCGTTTAAGCGCCATCAACTGCTCAACTTCTTTTTCCGCTTGTCCGCGAAGCTGCTCTGCGTCAGCATCATCAAAGCCCAGTTCACTGAATATATTGCTCTCTTCAGAGGTCACATGACGGATACCATCCACACTCTTACGATTCATTTATGACTCCTGTGTTCCTGCTGTATAACCCGCAAACGGCTTCTGACAATCTGTTTTTCGTGTTCGGCGGTCCGTCGCGTCTTTTTGTTAAAACAGTGCAGGACATATATCGCCTCTGCAAAACGGGCCAGATAAATTACCCGATATGCACCGGAAAAGTGGCGCAGGCGGATTTCTTCAACCCCCCGCCCCAGTTGAGGCATTGCTTTCCAGTCCGCAGCCTCTAAACCCGACTGTAAACGATAAAGCTGAAATCCGGCATCTCTGCGGACGTCCTCAGGAAACTGGCGCAGATCGTCAAAGGAAGAGCCCATCCAGACGATACGCCTTAATCTCGGTTGCTGATTGAGCATACCACATCCTTGTATAAAATTTTATACACCACTCGCCCGATATTTATCGTCGATAACAGGTTGACCGTGCCGTTACCCTAAGCCAGTTCACCTCACGGGTCACGAACGAGGGAAATATTCTGCGAGGCGCTTTCCGGATGCGTTCTATTTTGCGCTGATTACCGTACACTGGGTGCTCTGGTCTGACTGAGGGCACCACCATGGCACTCCCCCGAATTACACAAAAAGAGATGACCGAGCGCGAACAGCGCGAATTGAAAACGCTGCTTGACCGCGCGCGCATTGCGCACGGCCGCCCGCTGAGCAATGCGGAAACGAACAGCGTGAAAAAGGAATATATCGATAAGCTGATGGCGCAGCGTGAAGCGGAAGCGAAGAAAGCCCGCCAGGTGAAAAAACAGCAGGCTTATAAGACGGATAAGGAAGCAACCTTTTCCTGGTCGGCGAATACGCCGACCCGCGGCAGGCGTTAGCGCCCTTTCTTTTTACGTCCCGGCTGGGTGAAACGTTTGCCGTTGCCAGCCGGGCGGCCTTTATCGTTGCTATTTTCCACCTTCACCACCGGGCGCTTGATCCCGGGGGTCGCCGCTTTGGCCTTCGGCTTCGCTTTCGGCTTCGCTTCGGAAGAGGAGTTTTCAATCAGCTTGAACAGGTCGATCAGCTCGTCATCGGTCAGATCGCGCCACTCACCCAACGGGATCCCCGTCAGGCTGACGTTCATGATCCGCGTACGCTCAAGCTTCGTCACTTCATAGCCAAAGTGCTCGCACATGCGACGGATCTGGCGGTTTAACCCCTGCACAAGGGTGATGCGGAAAACGAACGGCGCTTCTTTCTTTACCTTACATTTTTTGGTCACGGTCCCGAGAATCGGTACCCCCGCGCCCATGCCGCGAATGAACTCATCGGTCACCGGCTTATCGACCGTAACCAGATACTCTTTTTCATGGTCGTTGCCGGCACGCAGGATCTTATTCACCAGGTCGCCATGATTGGTGAGGAAAATCAGCCCCTGGGAGTCTTTATCCAGACGGCCGATAGGGAAGATACGCTTGCTGTGGTTGACGAAATCGACAATGTTGTCGCGCTCGCCGTCTTCTGTGGTGCTCACAATGCCGACCGGCTTATTCAGCGCAATCAGCACCAGATCATCCGCTTCGCGCGGCTCAATCAACCGTCCGTTAACTTTGACCAGGTCGCCAGGCTTCACCTGATCGCCAATCGTGGCGCGCTTGCCATTGATAAAGACGTTGCCTTGTTCAATAAAGCGGTCCGCTTCGCGACGCGAGCAGATGCCGCTTTCACTGATGTATTTGTTTAATCGGGTTGATGAGTCGGGCAGCATAGATTCTCCTGTAAAAGCGAAATATACCCTACCTTGTGGGCGAGAAAAAACCTGGATTGTATGATTCATTATCCAGAAGCTTCGTCGGGCTTGTGAACAGCATTCCGCTTACCTACATCATGCGCCATATCAGCGCGCCGGTATGGGGGCGATGCTAGAATTTCTGCTTCAATAATATTTTTAAAACAGGAAGAAAAGATGGAACTGCTGTTACTCAGTAACTCCACGCTGCCGGGGAAAGCCTGGCTGGAACACGCCCTGCCGCTGATTGCCGGTCAGGTCAAAGGCCGCCGTAAGGCGGTATTCATCCCCTTCGCTGGCGTGACGCAATCCTGGGATGATTACACGGCCAAAGTGGCTGCGGTTATGGCGCCCATGGCGGTCAGCGTAACCGGTATCCACAGCGTCGACGACCCTATCGCCGCCATTGAAAGCACCGAGATGGTGATCGTCGGCGGCGGGAACACCTTCCAGCTGTTGAAAGAGTGCCGCAGTCGCGGTCTGTTGGCGCCGATTGTCGATGTCGTCAAACGCGGGGCGCTGTATATCGGCTGGAGCGCAGGTTCAAACCTCGCCTGCCCGACCATTCGCACCACCAACGATATGCCGATTGTCGATCCGCAGGGATTTGATGCGCTGGGGCTGTTCCCGCTACAGATTAACCCGCACTTCACCAACGCGTTGCCGACCGGGCATCAGGGCGAAACCCGCGAACAGCGTATCCGCGAACTGCTGGTCGTGGCGCCGGAATTAACGGTGATTGGTTTGCCGGAAGGAAACTGGATCCAGGTCACCGATGGTCACGCGACGCTCGGTGGCCCGAACCCGACGCTGTTGTTCAAAGCGGGGGAAGAAGCGATAACCCTGCCTGCGGGCCACCGCTTCTGAGCCTGGGTGGCTAACGTTTCCCGGATAGCGGCGCATTGCGCCTTATCCGGGCTGCCTCAACGGGACGTCCAAACGCAAAACCCCGGTTAGCACAGCGTCGCCGGGGAATGGCTCAGTAGTCATCCCGTTCGTCGTCTTCATCCGGTTGCTCCATCACGCTGTAAGCCACCGAGCAGAACAGGCTGTTCAGGCGCTTCATATCCCCCAGCAGCGCCAGATGCAACGTACTGGTTTCGATACTCTGCACGTTCTGCTGATGCAGACGGTCAACGTGCGCATGCGAGTAGCGGCGGTTAAGAATGCGGAACCGGTGTTTGCTGCGCCGCAGGCGACGAGCGCTCGGCACATCGCTGGAGAAGAAGACCGACATCGCCAGCTGCAGATTGCTGAGCAGCAGATCGTACAGGGCGTCCAGCTCCTTTAACCCTTCCACCGAGAAGGCGCGACGCGCCGCCAGCGATTTATCGGCGATCTCGCTGCCCATCCGCTCGACGATATCGGAGGCCTGCTCGAGGTTTAACGACATCTCAATAATTTCCGCCCAGCGCCGGGACTCTTCTTCCGCCAGCTCATCCTTTGGCATTCGCGCCAGATAGAGCTTAATGGCGGTGTAGAGGACGTTGATATCGTCCGCCATGCGGCGCAGTTCTTTCTCCTGACGGGGTTCGCCATGCATCACCTTATGCAGGCTCTCCAGCATTTGCTCCATCGCGTCGCCAATGCGCAGCGTCTCGCGCGCGGCGTTGGCTAGCGCCAGCGCCGGGGTGTCCAGCGCCGACGGGTCAAGATGCTTGGGTTTGAGATGGTTATCCAGCTCGGGTTCATCGCGGATCATGCGCTGGCACAGCTTCGCCATCGGTCCGGCAAAGGGCACCATCGCGATGCAGCGCAGCAGGTTATAAAAGACGTGAAAGTAGATAACCAGCTCAGACTCGGCCAACGGCAGCTTGTGCATCGCCGCGGCCAGCGGATGGACGAACGGCAGAATGATCAGGCTCCCCACCAGCTTAAACAGCAGGCTGCCCAGCGCCACCCGGCGCGCCGCCGCGTTCGCCGCGCTGTTGTTGAGCATCGCCAACAGCCCCGATCCCAGGTTGGCGCCAATCACCAGGCACAGCGCCACCGGGAAAGAGATCGCTCCCGCCGCGGTCAGCGTCGCGGTCAGCAGCACCGCCGCCAGGCTGGAGTAGCTAATGATCGCGAATACAGCGCCAATCAAGGCATCCAGCATGATATCCCCGGTCAGCGAGGCAAAAATCACCTGCACGCCGTTGGCCTGGGTAATGGGGTGGACGGCCTGCACAATCAGCTCCAGGGCCAACAGGATCAGCCCAAGGCCGATCCCTACTCGCCCCAGCTGCCCGGCGCGGGTCTGCTTGCGGCCGAGGAAGAAAATCACCCCGATAAAAATCAACAACGGCGACAGCCACGACAGGTCGAAGGTCAGTACCCTCGCCATCAGCGCCGTCCCAACGTCGGCGCCCAGCACCATCACCAGCGCCGGCGTGAGGCCCACTAAATCCTGGGCGACAAACGAGGTCACCAGCATGGTGGTGGCATTGCTGCTTTGTACCAGCGCAGTCACGCCAAGACCCGCGCAGAAGGCGAGCGGCTTTTTTTCTACGCTGCTACTGAGAACGGTACGTAGGCGAGCGCCATAGACGCGCATCACCCCGGTACGCACGATATGCGTGCCCCACACCAGCAGAGCGACCGCGGACAACAGGTGTAGCAGAGTTAACACGGAATCAGCTTCTCCTTATCGTTATAGGTGTTCCGACGTTCTGGAACCTATCTCAGTATAAGGGGTTAACCTCAATAAAGAGACAAGGCGCTCACAGAGCGCCTTGTTAGTTGTAAGGAAAAATGACGACTAGTCCGCATCATAGCCCAGATTAGGGGCTAACCAGCGCTCGACTTCCGCCGGGGTCATCCCTTTACGCCGCGCGTAGTCTTCGACCTGGTCGCGCTGGATCTGCGCCACGGCGAAGTACTTGCTGTCCGGATGGCTGAAATACCAGCCGGAAACCGATGCCCCCGGCCACATGGCGAACGATTCGGTAAGCTTCATGCCGGTATGGGCTTCGACGTCCAGCAACTGCCAGATGGTGCCTTTTTCAGTGTGCTCCGGACAGGCCGGATACCCCGGCGCCGGACGGATCCCCTGGTAATTCTCGCGAATAAGTTCCTCATTGCTGAGGTTCTCATTGGCCGCATACCCCCAGTAGACCTTGCGCACTTTCTCGTGCAGATACTCGGCAAAGGCTTCCGCCAGACGATCGGCGATGGCCTTGATCATGATCTTGTTATAGTCGTCATGCTGCGCTTCATAGGCCTCCGCCAGTGCGTCCTCTTCCAGGCCGCCGGTGACGGCGAAGGCGCCGATGTAGTCCGCTTTGCCGCTCAGCTTCGGCGCCACAAAGTCGGCGAGGCAGTAGTTGGCGAAGCCGACCTTCTCCGTCTGCTGGCGCAGGTGATGGCTCACCGTCAGTACATGGGTGCGGGTTTCATCGCGATAGATTTCAATATCGTCGCCAACGCGGTTGGCCGGGAACAGGCCCACCACGCCGCGCGGGTTGAGGGTTTTCTCTGCGCTCAGTTTATCCAGCAGCTCGTTAGCGTCTTTGAACAGGCGCTGCGCCTCTTCCCCTACCACTTCATCTTCCAGAATGCGCGGATATTTACCCGCCAGCGACCAGGTCATAAAGAACGGCGTCCAGTCGATGTAATTGCGTAGCGTCTCGATACTGGCTTCCACCTCCTGAATCCCCAGGCGATGGGCCACCGGCGGCGTATAGCTCTCCCAGTCAAAGGCCAGATCGTTTTCCCGTGCGGCCGCCAGGGTCACCGGCGGGGTGCGCGGTTTTTTACGTCCATGCTGGATACGCACGGTTTCATACTCTTTGCGCGTGCGGGCGACAAACTCATCGCGCTGCGTATCCGAGAGCAGCGCAGCCACCACCCCGACGGTGCGCGAGGCGTTCTGTACGTAAACGGTCGGGCCGCTGTAGTTCTGCTCGATTTTCACCGCCGTATGCGCTTTCGAGGTGGTCGCGCCGCCAATAAGCAGCGGGATGGTAAAGCCCTGACGCTCCATCTCTTTCGCCACGTTAACCATCTCGTCGAGCGACGGGGTAATCAGCCCGGAAAGGCCGATGAGATCCGCGTTCACCTCTTTGGCGGTTTTGAGAATTTTATCCGCCGGGACCATCACGCCAAGATCGATGATTTCGTAGTTATTGCACTGCAGCACCACGCCGACGATGTTTTTGCCGATGTCATGAACGTCGCCTTTTACCGTGGCAATCACCATTTTGCCGTTACTGGAGCCCTGTTCTTTACTGGCTTCGATAAACGGCTCAAGGTAGGCCACCGCCTGTTTCATGACGCGAGCGGATTTCACCACCTGCGGCAGGAACATTTTGCCTTCGCCGAACAGATCGCCGACCACGTTCATGCCGTCCATCAGCGGCCCTTCGATCACCTCAATCGGGCGGGCAGCCTGCTGACGCGCTTCTTCGGTGTCCTGTTCGATAAATTCGGTAATTCCCTTCACCAGCGAATATTCGAGGCGTTTTTTCACCTCCCAGCTGCGCCACTCCGCCTGCTGGGCATTGGCGCCATCGTCAACTTTACTGCCGCGATATTTTTCCGCCAGTTCGAGCAATCTTTCGGTGCTGTCATCGCGGCGGTTGAGGATCACGTCCTCCACCGCGTCGCGCAGCTCACCCGGCAGGTCATCATAGATGGCCAGCTGACCGGCGTTGACGATCCCCATATCCATGCCGTTGCGGATCGCGTAGTAGAGGAATACGGCGTGGATCGCCTCACGCACCGGGTCATTGCCGCGGAAGGAGAAGGAGACGTTGGAGACCCCGCCGGAAATCAGCGCATGCGGCAGCTCGCGTTTGATGTCTTCGCAGGCGCCGATAAAGTCCTGGGCATAGTTATTGTGTTCTTCGATACCGGTCGCCACCGCAAAGATATTCGGGTCAAAGATAATATCTTCTGGCGGGAAGCCGACCTCTTCGGTGAGGATTTTGTAGGCGCGACGGCAAATCTCAATTTTACGTTCGCGGGTATCAGCCTGGCCCACTTCGTCAAAGGCCATCACCACTACCGCAGCGCCGTAGCGGCGAACCAGTTTCGCATGGTGGATAAAGGGTTCGACGCCCTCTTTCATCGAAATCGAGTTAACGATGCCTTTGCCCTGAATGCATTTCAGGCCTTTCTCAATAACTTCCCACTTGGAGGAGTCGATCATGATCGGCACGCGGGCAATGTCCGGCTCGCCGGCAATCAGGTTGAGGAAGCGCACCATCGCCGCTTCTGCGTCGAGCATCCCCTCGTCCATGTTGATATCGATAATCTGCGCGCCGTTTTCCACCTGCTGACGCGCGACGTCCAGCGCTTCGCTGTACTTCTCTTCTTTGATTAAGCGTTTAAATTTCGCCGAGCCGGTAACATTGGTACGTTCGCCGACGTTAACGAACAGGCTGTCATCGCCGATATTGAGCGGCTCCAGGCCGGCGAGGCGGCAGGCCACCGCGATTTCCGGCAGCTGGCGCGGCGGCAGGCCCGCTACCGCCCGGCTCATGGCGGCGATATGCTCCGGGGTCGTACCGCAGCAGCCGCCGACGATATTAAGGAAACCGGCTTCCGCCCATTCGCGGATCTGCGCCGCCATGGTATCGGCATCCAGATCGTATTCGCCGAAGGCGTTGGGCAGGCCGGCGTTCGGGTGCGCGGTGACGTAGCATTCAGCGATGCGCGACAGCTCCTGGACGTACTGGCGCAGTTCGTCCGGCCCGAGGGCGCAGTTCAGACCAAACGATAAGGCTTCGGCGTGGCGCAACGAGTTATAGAAAGCTTCGGTGGTCTGCCCGGAAAGCGTGCGGCCGGAGGCATCGGTAATGGTGCCGGAGATCATCAGCGGCAGGTCAACGCCCAGCGCCTCCAGCTCCTCTTTTACCGCATAGATGGCCGCTTTGGCATTCAGGGTATCAAATACCGTTTCAATCAGGATCAGATCCACGCCACCTTCCACCAGCGCCCGGGTGGACTCGCGATAGGCGGCCACCAGCTGGTCAAAGGTAATATTACGGAACGCCGGATCGTTCACATCAGGCGAAATGGAGGCGGTGCGGTTAGTTGGGCCAAGCACGCCCGCCACGTAGCGCGGTTTTTCCGGCGTGCGGGCCGTCCAGGCGTCGGCGCTGGCGCGGGCCAGCTTCGCCGCCGCATAGTTGATCTCTGCCGACAGGGATTCCATCTGGTAATCCGCCATCGCGATGGTTGTCGAGTTAAAGGTGTTGGTCTCAATGATATCCGCGCCGGCCTCGAAGTAGGCGTCGTGGATCTCGCGGATCACCTCGGGCTTGCTGAGCACCAGCAGGTCGTTGTTGCCTTTCAGGTCGCACGGCCAGTCAGCAAAGCGCTCACCGCGAAAGTCCTGCTCACTCAGACGATAGCCCTGGATCATGGTGCCCATGCCCCCATCCAGAACCAGAATACGTTCTTTTAACTGCTGATGCAGTTGCTCAACTTTGCTGCTCACACTTGCTCCCGACAACGCTCAACTCAGGCCAAATAGCCAACAAACCATACTGGCATAAACCACCGGAGCGGAAAAGACAACAACGGGCAATATGAGACATGTTCAGCTTCACTCCTCCGATGAGTCCGGTTGTGATTGCATTATCGCCAAATAAAACGAAAATTATTTCCACGATACAGAAAAAGGAGTCCGCGATGGCCACTACCCCCGTTCCCGCGAAACGCGGCAGAAAACCCGCGGCTGCCACCGCCCAGCAGGCTGGCGGTCAGGTTCAGTCGCTGACCCGCGGCCTGAAATTGCTCGAATGGATTGCCGAATCCCACAGCAGCGTCGCGCTGACCGAGCTGGCGCAGCAGGCGGGTCTGCCCAACTCAACCACTCACCGCCTGCTGACCACCATGCAGCAGCTGGGTTTCGTCCGCCAGGTCGGCGAGCTGGGCCACTGGGCCGTCGGCGCGCATGCCTTCGTGGTCGGCAGCAGCTTTCTGCAAAGCCGCAATCTGCTGGCGATTGTCCACCCGATCCTGCGCCAGCTGATGGAAGATTCCGGTGAAACGGTGAATCTGGCAGTGCTTGACCAGAGCGACCACCAGGCGATCATTATCGACCAGGTGCAGTGCACCCAGCTGATGCGGATGTCGGCGCCGATCGGCGGAAAACTGCCGATGCACGCCTCCGGCGCCGGGAAGGCGTTCCTCTCGCAGCTGAGCGAAGAGCAGGTTACCAGCCTCCTGCACCGTAAAGGGCTACATGCCTATACGCATGCCACGCTGGTCTCGCCGCTGCATCTGAAGGAAGATTTAGCGCAGACCCGCAAGCGGGGCTACTCGTTCGATGACGAGGAGCACGCGCTCGGCCTCCGCTGCGTCGCCGCCTGCATTTATGATGAACACCGAGAACCGTTCGCGGCAATCTCCATCTCCGGCCCCATCTCACGCATGACCGATGACCGGGTGACCGAGCTGGGCGCGCTGGTGATCAAAGCGGCGAAGGAAGTGACGCTGGCATACGGCGGGGTTAAATAAAAAAATGCCCCACCGGGGCATTTTAAGTAGGCCTGATAAGCGTAGCGCCATTAGGCAGATCGGCGCACCTTGCCGGATGGCGGCGTAAACGCCTTATCCGGCCTACTGTCGGCGCCATAGCGCACGCTAAAACGCTGCTTGCGCCGGTAGGCGTAGACATCTTCCACATGGCCGTTTTTAATCCGCGTCTGCAGTTCGCGCCAGTAGTCGGCGCGCAGCAGGTCGGCATGCATCTCCTCAAACAGCGGCCCAATGCGCGGGTCGGCACACAGCCAGTGGCGGAACTCCTCCGGGAACACATCCCCCGGCGAGACGCTGTACCACGGCTCGCTGGCCAGTTCATCCTCGGGATAGCGCGGCGGTGGGATCTGGCGAAAATTCACTTCCGTCATATAGCAGATTTCGTCATAGTCGTAGAACACCACCCGGCCGTGGCGGGTGACGCCGAAGTTTTTAAACAGCATATCACCGGGAAAGATGTTGGCGGCGGCCAGCTGGCGGATAGCATTCCCATACTCTTCTACCGCATCGCGTAGCGCCTGGCCGTTAACCTGCTCCAGCCACAGGTTGAGCGGCACCATTCGCCGTTCAATATACAGATGACTGATGACAATCCGGTCGCCGAGGTCGGTCAGTTTGTTCCCCGCCTCCGCCTGCAGCAGCGCCAGCAGAGCCGGCGCGATTTGTCGTTTCTCCAGCACGAAATTTTCAAACTCCTGCGTGTCCGCCATCCGCCCGACGCGGTCATGCTCCTTTACCAGCTGATAGCAGGCGCGCACGTGGGCGGCGGTCATCTCTTTCTGCGGCGCGAAGCGGTCTTTGATCACCTTAAACACCCGGTCAAACCCCGGCAGGGTAAACACCAGCATCACCATCCCGCGAATGCCCGGCGCCTCAATAAACTGCTCATCGCAGCGAGCGATGTAGTGCAGATATTCACGATAGCTTTCGGTTTTGGCGTGCTTCTGGCAGCCAATCGCCATATACAGCTCGGCCGTGGTTTTCCCCGGCAGGATCTCGCGCAGCCATTCCACCAGGGCGCCGGGCAGTGGCGCATAAACCATAAAATAGGAACGCGCGAAGCCAAACACGATACTCGCTTCGGCATGGGTGGTCAGGCAGGTATCGACAAACAGCTCGCCCTCGTCGCTGCGATGGATCGGCAGCAAAAAGGGCAGCGTGGTCATCGGCATCACCAGTTTGCCCACCAGCCAGGCGGCTTTATTACGATAGAACAGCTCATTGGCGACCTGCAGATGACAGGTGGCGAGCAGTTCCTCCCCCAGCGCCTCCTGCAGACTGGCAATGATATAGCCGATATCCCGCGCTTTATTTTGCCACGGCAGCCGCAGCGGCAGATCGGACAGCACTTTACCCAGCAGGTGCGGCCAGCCGCGATCGGCAAAAAAATCTTTCGCCAGCGGTCGCGGAAGGGTGCGAAAAGGACGCTCGGGCTGCGAGCTGAAAATAAAGAGCCGCTCGGGGGTCAGCGAGCGGTGGTCAAACAGGCGGCAGTAGACCGAATTGAAAAAGCTCTCGGCAATTTCAAAACGAGGGTAATCCGGCAGCAAACGGGTGTAGTGGGCTTTCACCCGCAGCAAAAAGTCGGCATCCGTGCTCTTTCCTTCCGTGATGCAGCGCAGCTGCTCCACCACCAGACCCACATGGTGGTCATAGAGGTGGATCCGCTGTTTCATCGCCTGCTGCACCGCATGCCAGTCGGCCTGTTCAAAGCGCTGCTGCGCGCCGGAAGTCACTTCGAGAAAACGCCCATACTGAGCGTCAAATCCCTGCAATATCGTTTGGGCAATCAGTAATTCCAGACCACGCGTCATCGAACTCCCCCATCCGGCACCACGTCAGGCCGGATGGCGCGCTCGCTTATCCGGCCTGGATCCCTTCACAGGCCCGGTTAGCGTCGTGCCACCGGGCATGGCTCAAAACTGATCTTCTTCGGTCGAGCCGGTCAGCGCCGTCACCGACGAGGCACCGCCCTGGATAATGGTGGTGACCTTGTCGAAGTAGCCGGTACCCACCTCCTGCTGATGCGAGACGAAGGTATAGCCTTCCGGCCCGGCGGCGAATTCCGGCTGCTGCACTTTTTCAACATAATGGCGCATCCCCTCACCCTGAGCGTAAGCATGGGCGAGGTCGAACATGTTGAACCACATGCTGTGGATCCCGGCGAGGGTAATAAACTGGTACTTGTATCCCATGTCCGACAGCTGCTGCTGGAAGCTGGCGATGGTTTTATCATCGAGATTTTTCTTCCAGTTAAACGACGGCGAGCAGTTATAGGCCAGCAGTTTGCCCGGGAAACGCGCATGAATGGCTTCAGCAAAGCGACGCGCCTGCTCAAGATCCGGTTTCGACGTTTCACACCACACCAGGTCCGCATACGGCGCATAGGCCAGCCCGCGGCTGATCGCCTGCTCGATCCCGGCGTGGGTGCGGAAGAACCCTTCGCTGGTGCGATCCCCGGTAATAAACTCACGATCGTACGGATCGCAGTCTGAGGTAATTAAATCGGCAGCGTCAGCATCGGTACGGGCGATCACCAGCGTCGGGACCCCCATCACGTCAGCCGCCAGACGCGCCGCCACCAGTTTCTGTATCGCTTCCTGGGTCGGGACCAGCACTTTACCGCCCATATGACCGCACTTCTTCACCGACGCCAGCTGATCTTCGAAGTGAACAGCCGCTGCACCGGCTTCAATCATCGATTTCATCAGCTCGAAGGCATTAAGGACGCCGCCAAAACCGGCTTCCGCATCCGCCACGATCGGCAGGAAATAGTCGATAAAGCGCGGATCGTTCGGCTCAATCCCGGCTGACCACTGGATCTGATCGGCGCGGCGGAAGGTATTGTTGATCCGATCCACCACCGCCGGTACCGAGTTGGCCGGGTACAGCGATTGATCCGGGTACATGCTGGACGCCAGGTTAGCATCCGCCGCCACCTGCCAGCCGGAGAGATAAATGGCTTCGATGCCGGCCTTCGCCTGCTGTAAGGCCTGGCCGCCGGTCAGCGCGCCAAGGCTGTTGATGTACCCTTTCTTCGCTTCACCGTGCAGCAGACGCCACATTTTCGCCGCGCCAAGCTGCGCCAGCGTGCATTCCGGGTTCACCGAGCCGCGTAATTTCACCACCTCTTCCGCGCTGTACGGGCGGGTAATCCCTTCCCAGCGCGGGTTCGTCCACTCTTTGTTTAATTCTTCGATTTGTTGGGTACGGGTTTTCATGTGCAGATGCTCCATATAATTTCCTGGCTCTCCAGGCTCATTGGTGAAGGACTAAATGGCGAACCACACCATCTGGCGATTAGGCCAGCAGGCGGTAGCCCGGTAATGTCAGAAAATCAATCAGTTCATCAGAGGTGGTAATCTGCTCCATCAGCCGCGCCGCATCGTCAAAGCGGCCATGGCTGAAGCGGTGCTCTCCCAGCTCTTCCTGAATCACCATCAGCTCTTCCGCCAGCCACTGGCGGAACAGCGCTTTTGTGACCGGCGTGCCGTCGTTCAGGGTTTTCTGATGATGGATCCACTGCCAGATAGAGGTGCGCGAGATCTCGGCCGTCGCGGCGTCTTCCATCAGGCCATAAATCGGTACGCAGCCGTTGCCGGAGATCCAGGCTTCGATGTACTGCACCGCCACGCGAATGTTGGCGCGCATCCCGGCTTCCGTGCGCTCGCCCTCGCAGGGGGCCAGCAGCTGTTCGGCGGTAATGGGCGCGTCCTCGCTACGGGTCACCGAGAGCTGATTCGGCTTGTCGCCGAGCACGCGGTTAAACACCGCCATGGCGGTGTCCGCCAGCCCAGGATGGGCGATCCAGGTGCCATCGTGACCGTTGTTCGCCTCCAGCTCTTTGTCGGCGGTGACTTTATTCAGCACCTGACGGTTACGCTCGACATCTTTGCTCGGGATAAAGGCCGCCATCCCGCCCATCGCAAACGCCCCGCGTTTGTGGCAGGTCTTAATCAACAACCGTGAGTAGGCGCTAAGGAAGGGTTTATCCATCGTCACCACCTGGCGGTCCGGCAGTACGCGGTCCGGATGGTTTTTCAGCGTCTTGATATAGCTGAAGATATAGTCCCAGCGGCCGCAGTTCAGGCCGACAATATGGTCGCGAAGCGCATGCAGGATCTCATCCATCTGGAACACCGCCGGCAGTGTTTCAATCAGCAGCGTGGCCTTGATGGTGCCGCGCGGCAAATCAAAGCGATCTTCAGTAAAGCTGAAGACATCGTTCCACCATGCCGCCTCTTGCCAGGCCTGGGTTTTTGGCAGATAGAAGTAGGGACCACTTCCTTTCGCCAGCAGCGCCTGGTAGTTATGAAAGAAATAGAGCGCAAAATCGAAAAGACTGCCGGGGATGGCCTCATTACGCCAGGTCACATGCTTTTCCGGCAGATGCAGACCGCGCACACGGCATACCAGCACAGCGGGATTGGGCTGCAGTTGATAGATTTTGCCAGCCTCATTGGTGTAGCTGATGGTCCCGTTCACGGCATCGCGTAGGTTGATTTGACCATCAATGACTTTACGCCAGTCAGGCGCCAGCGAATCCTCAAAGTCCGCCATAAAGACTTTTACGTTAGCGTTCAACGCGTTAATGACCATCTTGCGCTCGACGGGGCCGGTAATTTCAACGCGGCGATCCTGTAAATCCACCGGGATACCACGAATGGTCCAGTCGCTATTTCTAATGGAAGCAGTTTCCGAAATAAAATCCGGCAGCTGTCCATCGTCAATAGCCTGCTGCTGCTGCAGACGCGCGGCCAGCAGTTTATTGCGCGCCGGCGTAAAGCGGCTCACCAGTTCCGTCAGAAATTCTACCGCCTCAGGCGTTAAGATCTGCTTCTCCTGCTCGCCATAGGGCTGACTAAAGGCCAGTTCATCGGTGATTGTCGCCTGCTGCGTCATTGTGCTGCTCCTCTTGGTTGATCCGCTGGAAGCGAGCGAAAGATCGTTGTGCAGTTTTCGCTCAGCACAATTAAGACTACTCAATTAATTTTCAAAATCAAAAACAATTTCCATTTTAATTTTAAAATGACATTAACATATTGATAACAATGGAATTAAAGTTATCATCAGCTGTGAGGTGAATTTCGGAAATAAAAAAGGCACCCGAAGGTGCCAGAGGCAAAGTGCTGAAACGCTTTAGGATCGTTTCGTGCGGAGTATTACTCCAGCGTTGGATTCATATGCCGCAGATCGTATGGTGTAATTTGGTAGACGTAATAGTTCAGCCAGTTAGCGAACAGCAGATTACCGTGGCTGCGCCAGGTAGCGCGCGGTTTGTTCTGCGGGTCGTTTTGCGGAAAATAGTTGTGGGGAACCTCAGGGTTCAAACCGGCTTCCACATCGCGGAAATATTCACTTGCCAGGGTATTGGCATCGTACTCGGGGTGGCCGGTGACAAAGGCGATACGCTTATCTTTACTGGCGAACAGATACGCATCGCCCTCTTCTGTCTCCGCGAGGATCTCGAGATCGGTATAGTCACGGATAAGCCCTGCCGGAAAGTCAGCATAGCGTGAGTGTGGGGCGAGGAAAGAGTCGTCGAAACCGCGGGTCAGTAAGGCGTGTGGGTGTAGAATATGGTGTTCATAGACGCCAGAAATCTTTTCGGCACGGGTTTGCTTGGGAATGCCGTACAGAATATTCAGCGCGGCCTGCACCGCCCAACAGACGAACAGCGTCGAAGTGACGTGATCCTTGGCCCACTCCAGCACCTGTTTGATCTGCGGCCAGTAAGCGACATCATTAAATTCAACCAGGCCTAAAGGAGCGCCGGTGACGATCAGGCCGTCAAAGTTCTGATCGCAGATCTCATCGAAATTGCAGTAAAAGTTATTCAGATGCTCCGCCGGCGTATTACGTGACTCACGTGCATCGATGCGTAATAACTGGATGTCCACCTGCAGCGGAGAGTTCGACAGCAGACGCAGGAACTGATTCTCCGTCTCGATTTTCTTCGGCATCAGGTTGAGGATTAACACCTTCAGGGGGCGGATTTCCTGAGTTGTTGCACGCGTTGTCGTCATTACAAAGACGTTTTCATTGCGCAAGAAATTGACGGCTGGTAGCTCGTCCTGCACCCGAATTGGCATAACTCTATTACCTCATAGCATACGTATAAACGTTTAGACATCCAGATAGCTGAAGATAACCAGGAATCGGGTGAATGTCGAGTCTGCATGTTCACGGTGAGAAAATTTCACGGCGCGCATTGAGTTAGAATATAAGAATGAAGAAAAGGAGAAAATATGGTTATTAGCATCCGCCGTTCCCGGCCTGATGAAGGGGATAAACTGATTGCGATCTGGTGTCGGTCGGTCGACGCCACCCACGACTTTCTGTCAAAAGCGTATCGAAAGGAGCTGGAGGAGATGGTACGCGCATTTTTACCGGAGGCTCCGCTGTGGGTGGCGGTTAACACGGAGGACCAGCCGATCGCCTTTATGCTACTGACCGGAGATCATATGGATGCGCTGTTCGTCGATCCAGATGTCCGCGGCTGCGGTGTGGGGAGATTGCTGATTGAGCATGCGCTGTCGTTAACGCCGAAGCTGACGACAAACGTAAATGAGCAGAATGAACAAGCGGTCGGGTTTTATCAGAGAATGGGTTTTAGGGTGACAGGGCGGTCTGAAACGGACGATCTGGGGCAACCGTATCCGTTATTGAATTTGATACATGAGCAGCAGGCTGAAGCAGACTAAGATTGACGTCGCAACTGCTAACCCTTGGACAGGAGCCTCCCGCGGAGGCAGTGCTGCGCACCTTGTCCGGGCTACGGATCGTGTAGCCCAGGTAAGCGCAGCGCCACCGGGGAGGCATGCCGGCACCCTCCCCGGATGACACAAACGCAAAAAAGCTCAGCCTTCCGACTGAGCTTTCTGCTTTAT
>NZ_JBEAFZ010000028.1:0-25432 GCF_040062415.1 Klebsiella sp. GG_Kp173 | reverse complement strand
CGCTCCGGATGAATATGATGATCTCATATCAGGAACTTGTTCGCACCTTCCTTAGTGTAATTTGATGCCAATAAATATCAAATAATAGTTCTGCATGGTCGTAAGTGAGGCTACCGGCATGACGCGCGGCGAAGCGATCCGCACCGGGCGTTTCTGGTATCTTGCCATCGGCGCGCTGCTGGTCTCCGCCGCGACCATTGGCGCCTCGGTGCATATGATAGCCCTGTTCAGCGATCGTCACATGCCGGGCTGGTTGATTACCCAGATACCGGTGGTGTTCGGCGTGGGCGGGCTGTGCGGGCGTTTTTGTACCGGGCTGGTCGTCGATCGCCTGCATGCAAGGCTGGTCGCCTTCGTTACCTTCAGCGCCAGCGGCGCGGCATTACTGGCGCTGGCGCTCTTCACGCCGGCGCCGTCCCTGCTGGGGCTGTTACCGGTGTTCTTTGTCGGCCTGGCGTCGGGTTCGGAGAGTGATTTACTGGCGTTTATGGCGCGCCGCTATTTTGGCGAGCGGGAGTATGGTGCCATCTATAATCGCATTCTCGCCATCCATTTTATCGGACCGGTGATCGGCCCGTTCAGCATGGGTTACGTTTTCGATCGCTTTGGCGGCTATCACATCAGCCTGATCGCCTGCGGCGGCGCTTGCTTCCTCGGCGCGCTGTTAATGCTGTTTCTCGGGCCTTATCGCTACCTCAGCCACGGCGACGCCGCCTGTATGCATGATGAAGCCAGCCCCGGGAGCGAAGGCGCGCTAAAAAAAGCCTGAAGGCTGCCGTGCCGGTTTGAACCGGCAAAGCGCGATCGGCGGAGGGGGCATCCTCCTTAATTCGTCCGGCGTCCGTAGCGGAGGGGGCTTCTCCGCGCGGCGCCTGCGATGGAGACGTTGCTCTCCGCGCAGCCAGGGCGCAGCTACTCTCTCCTTTCTGCACGCTGTTGCCCGGGCGGCTCGTCGGGTAATCACTTTTTCCTCTTTTTCTTCGTACTGAAAAGTCGCCTTAATGGTTATGACAACCCATGGTGTTTACCTGGAGGGCGGTCATGATGTGCTGCAGTCTGCAAAACCTTCATTCTTTTTTCCTATCGTAAATGAATAGTTAAAATTACTTCATTAATTAACTAATTGATTGTAAATGAGTTTTATGTGATTCATTCATTGTTTTTACAATTATGCCACTTCTTGACTTGCTCATCATCCTCAATGATGATGATGCATGAAACCAACGGTAAGGAAAAAACAATGAGTGAATATCAGCATATCGACGTGAGCCCGCAACTGGTTGAAGAGTATATTATGACGCTGGCGAAATATGGCGCTTCCCATGAAACCGGCGTCTGGCGAACGGTCTATTCCCCGGAGTGGGTTGAGGCGACCGACCAGTATGCCCGGTGGTGCGAAGAGTCAGGATTAGCCGTTAAGCGCGACGCGGTGGGAAACGTGTGGGGGGTGCTGGAAGGGAGCGAAAAGGGCAAATCCATCGTGTCGGGTTCGCATATCGACTCGCAAACCCCGGGCGGTCGCTATGACGGCGCGCTGGGGGCGCTGGCGGCGCTAATTGCGCTGCGCTGTTTAAAGCAGCAGTTCGGCCAGCCGAAGCGAACGCTGGAAGCCATCGCCTTTTGCGAAGAGGAGTCGAGCCGTTTCCCGGCGGCCAACTTCTGGGGATCCCGGGCCATTACCGGCCGCATCAGGCCGGAAGATGTCGACAATATTATCGGCTTTGACGGCAAATCCATCGGCGAAGCCATGCGCGATATCGGCCTCGATCCGGCGCGCATACCGGAGGCCAAACGCGATGATATTGATACCTTCATTGAACTGCATATCGAGCAGGGGCCCATTCTGGAGCAGGCCGGGCTGCCGGTCGGCATCGTCACCGCGGTAACCGGCATTCGCCACTACGAGGTTGAGCTGCGGGGTACCCAGAACCACGCCGGCGCCTTCCCGATGGATCTGCGCCGGGATCCGATGCAGGGGTTTGCGGAGATCGCCAGCGGCGTGGTCAATACCGCCCACCGCTGGGGACGTCCGGCGGTAACCACGGTAGGCAGGGTTAACGTCAGCCCTAACGCCACGGCGGTGATCCCCGACAGGGTGGTGTTTACGGTGGATGCCCGTCATCCCGATCCCGCCAGCGCGGAAAAACTGTATGCCACCCATGAAGGGATGATGCGGGAAGTGGCGCAGCGCCGTAATCTCGATATCAGCTGGCAGGTACAGATTAACCATATTCCGTGCCTCAGCGCGCCGACCCTGATTAAAACCCTGAAGGAAGCGGCGGATCATCAGCAAATTCCTACCATGACTATGGCGAGCGGGGCGGGCCACGATACGCAACAAATGGCCGCTATTGCCGATGTGGCGATGGTGTTCGTAAAAAGTAAGGATGGCCGCAGCCATACCCCGGATGAGTTTTCCTCCATCGAGGATATCGTTCAGGGAATAAAAGTGCTGGCCGGTGCGTTATATAAACTTGCCTGGTAACTGTTTCACAATATAAACAGTCAGCCGCTGGTCTGACGCCGGATAACATTCTCTCATTAAAGGTGAAAATATGTCATATTCTCGCTGGTCAGTCCTGCCGGACTGGCATTTTCGGGTATTGCCGCGCGATACCAAAAGTATTATTACCTGCGTCTTTCTTGGTCTGGCAATGGCTGTTTTATTGCAGATAACCGAACGTATCGATTTAGCCATCACCGGCGGAACCATTCCGATTGTTTCCGCCGTGGTGGTGTGTGCCATATGGTCGCCGGCGGCGCTTTTTTATGGCGTGACCGGCGCATTAATTACCGCCTGGATTAATCCCATTATCTCTAACCTGACGGCCTCGCAACCGATGGCGCCGTTCCTGTTCTTGACCAATATTTCCCACACCCTGCCGCTGGTGCTGCTGACGCTGTGGATCAAGCCGAAAATGCGCGGCCTGTCGCTGTTGCAGTTTCTGGTGATTAACCAGATCGCCGGCCTGTGCGACGCGGCCATGTTTGGCATCGGCAATGCCATTATTTTACATATGCCGTTTAAATTTATTCTGTTCCAGATTGCGGTTATTCAGCCCTGTTATTTATTAGGTGGTCTGGTCTCTTATCTGGTGCTGCGCCGGCTAATTAACTCCGGGCTGGTAACGACGGCCGGGGGGAACAATACCGTTAATACCATCTAGCGCAATAATAACCGACAGGATAAATCATTATGAGCGGCTCAATGTTATATAAACCAGGCGACTCTTTTTTACACCGGGCTGACCCACGGTCTAAATTCATTGCGTTACTGGCTATTTTAATTCTGGCATTAAGTACCACACGGACGGAAATTTTATTACTGACCTTTTTCGACACCGTGATTGCGCTGCGTCTGCTGGCGAAAACCCCGTTCAGCGCTTATATGCGCGTGGTGCTGTTTATTTTGCCGCTGATTATTATCCTGGTGGTATTGCAGGGCATAGTACAGCCTGGCGCGCCGCTTATCACCCTGGGGGGAGTGACCCTCAGCGCGCAGGGGGTGCAGCTGGGACTGGCGTTAGGCCTGCGCCTGCTGACCATGGGGGTCTGTTTCCTGGGCTTTTCCGCCACCACCAGTCCCGGGGAGGTGGCGCTGGCGGTGCACAGCGCGGGCGTGCCCTATCGCTACGCCTACCTGACCAGCTTCGCTTTCCGCTTTTTGCCGCTGATGCAGGAGGAGGCCGGCGTGCTATTGAAGGCGATGTCGGTCAGGGCCTGCGCTGACGTCAGCTCTCGTAATCCCCTGCGCCGGGGCAGCGCCATCGTCAGAATGATTGTGCCTATCCTTATCGGCGCCATGCGGCGCAGCGCGGATATCGCCCTCTCCATGGAGCTGCGTGGATATGGCTTAGGGACCCGGCGCACGTTTGTTCGTACCCTCAGGCTGCGGGGCAGCGATGTGGCGCTGATGCTTATGGCGATAATTTTCGTCGCCGCCATGCTGTGGATACAGCATCAGGGGGTGACGCTTTTTCCACTGACGGGGGCGGTAAGGCATGGATAAGGTGATAGAAGTGCGCGACCTGGCGCTGCGTTTTCACGGCGCGGAAACGCGCGCCCTTAACGAGGTCTCATTTACGGTACGCAGGGGCGAGGTGCTGGGCGTTGTTGGGGCCACCGGCGCGGGAAAATCCACCCTCTTAAAGGTGCTGTCCGGGGTGATTCCGTTTCATGAAAAGGAGGCGGCTTACAAGGGGGAGGTGAGGCTGTTCGGCCGGGAAGTGCGCGAGTACGCCAGCCTGACGGACGTCAGCGCCCGGGTCGGGCTGGTGCTGCAGGATCCTGAAGTTCAGTTGGTTAACACCCTGGTGCGGGAGGAGCTGGCGTGGGGCATGGAGAACCGCGGTTTCGCGCTGGAAAAAATCGCCGCGCAGATGGCCCGCGCCGCCGCCCTGTTTGATATTGAGCCGCTGCTCGACCGCTTTACCCATGCGTTATCCGGCGGCGAGAAGCAGCGGGTGGTGGTGGCCTCGGTGTTTTGCCTGAATCCGGAAATCATCCTGCTGGACGAACCGACCTCGGAGCTGGATCCCGCCGGTACGGAGAGCGTGATGAACGCCATTCGTATTCTGGCGGATGAGGGGGTCACGGTTATCGTGGTCGAACACAAAATCGAGGAGCTGGCGGAGTATGCCGATCGGCTGCTGGTGCTGGATGGGGGCAATGTTGCCGCGTTGGGCAAGCCGGCCGACGTCTGCATTGGCGAATTTCAGCGCGGCAACCCGAACTACTGTCCGGAAGTGCTGGCGTTCAGCCTGCAGATGGCCGCGCGCCATCTCTGGCCGGCGCAGCGGCTGGCGATGACGGTCGCCGAAGCGTCCGGTATCTGGCGGGAGCTAAACGCGCCGTGGGGCGAGGCGGGAGGGGAAGAGAATGCATAACGATAACGTCATTTCATTAACCGGGGTGGAGCATACGTATCCGGGGGAGGTGCGCGCGCTGAATAAGCTGGATTTCCATATCCGGCGCGGCGAGTTCATCTCCATTATTGGTAAAAACGGCTCGGGTAAATCGACCATCGTTAAACATTTTAACGGCATGCTGCACCCCACCAGCCCCCAGGGGCAGGTCGAGATCCTGACGCGCTCGGGAGAACGGCTCAATACCCGCAAACTGCCGCTGTATCGCATCGCCCGACATGTGGGCTACGTATTTCAGAATCCCGACCGGCAAATCTTTCACGACAGCTGCGCGGCCGAGCTTGAGTTCGGGCTGGCGAATCTCGCGGTGGCGAAGGAGAGCCGCGCCGGGCTTATCGCCGCCATGCTGGAGCAGGTCGGGCTGGGGGGTTATCAGCAACGTAACCCGGCGCACTTAAGCCGCGGCGAGCGGCAGAGGCTGGCCATTGCCGCCATCCTGGTGATGGCGCCGGAGGTGGTTATCGTCGATGAGCCCACCACCGGCCAGGATCATAGCGAATCGCGGCTGATCCTCGACGTGCTGAAACAGTACAACGCCGCCGGCAACACGGTGATCATCATTTCGCACGATATGGCGCTGGTGGCGAAGTACGCCAGCCGCATTGTCGCCATGCGCAGCGGCAGCGTGCTGGCCGATGGCACGCCCGAAGCAGTTTTCTCCCGCGTCGAGGTGCTGGAAACCACCAACGTCAGGCCGCCGCAGATCGCGCAGTTCGGTCTGGCGATAGGGGAACCCGGCCTGCTGACGGTGGATAAAGCGGTCGCGCGCTGCGCGGCGATCCTGACCGCCGCTGAAGCTGGCGACCCTTTCCCCCTGCGTAAAAAAGCCTGAGGAGCTGGCAATGAAAATTATGATCACCGGGTTGTGCGGTTTTGTAATGAGTATGCTGGCAAAAGAGATCCTGACGAAATATGCGCAGGCGGAGATCGTCGGCATCGATATCGCCGGACCCGATGAAACTGCCGCCAGGCTGTTTGCGGACCACCGTCACCGTCTCACCCTGCTACAGGCCGATATCACCGACGCGCAGGCCATCAATACCTTATTCGACCAGGTGAAGCCTGATTACCTTATCCACGGCGCCACGGTGACGCACGTTGATGCCTGGGAGCGGGAGCAGCCCGGGCGCTTTATCACCGTTAACACCCTGGGTACGCTGAATCTGTTGCAGGCCGCGGTGGCGTGCCGTTCGGTCAAAAAGGCGCTCTATATCAGCAGCGCCGCGGTATACGGCGGCCGGGGCCCGGAGACCCCGGAGGGGCTACAGCCGGAAAGCGGACCGTTTTATCCCGATGAGCTGTACGGCATCAGTAAATTCGCCGCCGAACAGATCTGCCAGCGCTTTATGCAACTGCACGGGCTCCCCGTCGCCATCGTCAGAATGACCAAAGTCTTTGGCGCGATGGAGCGGCCCACTTCCGCCCGCGCCTCGATGTCCATCCCCTACCGGTTAATGCAGGCGGCGCTGCGCCAGAAGCCGGTGACGATTTCTCAACGCAGCGCACACGCCCTGAGCGACTGGATTAGCGTTGACGATGTGGCCCGGGCGCTGGTGCGCCTCTTCCCCGTCGAGGCGCCGACGGGGGTTTATAACCTGGCCTCCGGCCAGGGGACGCCGCTCTCCACGCTGGTGGCGCAGTTTCCGGTTGAAATTCGCTGGACCGGCGAGGGGGAAGCGGATATCGACAGCGATCCGAACGAGCGCTATGGCAAGAACGGCTGCTATGACATCGGGCGCCTTACCTCGGCGATTGACTGGCGACCGCAGCCTGTCGAGGAGCAGTGCGCGCAATATATACAGTGGGCGAGGGAAAACCCGGCCGCCTTTATTTCAGCAGATGAAAAACAGAGGAGTCAATAATGTTGAAACGTTACCAGACCAGTAAACGAATGAGCGCGATGGTTGAGTACAGCGCTAACGCCACGGTGGTTTGCCTCTCCGGTCAGGTGCCCGATGACCTGACCGACAGCGTAACCGTCCAGACCCGGAACGTGCTGGAAAAAATCGACGGCCTCCTTGCCGAGGCCGGTTGTCAAAAAGAGCAGCTGATTAGCGCGCAGATATGGCTGACCGATATTACCAAATTCGATGAGATGAACGCGGTCTGGGACAGCTGGGTGCCGGAAGGGCATGCGCCGGCGCGGGCCTGCGTCGAAACCCGCCTGGCCCGGCCTGAGCTGCAGGTTGAAATTCAGGTGACCTGTCTGAAAGAGGCGTAATATGCGCCACTCTGTTCCCGCTATGGATGATGATTATGTCTGAAAGAGATCTTATTGGCTATGGCGCCAACCCGCCACATCCGCGCTGGCCGAACGACAGCCGCATTGCCGTGCAGTTTGTGATTAACTATGAGGAAGGCGGCGAGCGATCGGTGCTGTACGGCGATCGCGAATCTGAAGCGTTCCTGACCGAAGAGCCGACCCGTGAATTCAGTAATATTCGAAATCTGAACGTAGAGTCCCAGTATGAATACGGCAGCCGCAGCGGTTTCTGGCGCCTGCACCGTCTTTTTACCGAGCGGCAGCTGCCGGTAACCGTGTATGGCATCGCCCAGGCGCTGGCCACCCATCCCGAAGCGGTGGCGGCAATGCGCGAGGCGCAGTGGGAGATAGCCAGCCACGGCTTACGCTGGATAAACTATGCCGAGATGCCGGAACAGGAGGAGCGGCGGCATATTGCCCGGGCGGTGAAATTACATACTGAGGTCACAGGCGAAGCGCCGCTGGGCTGGTATACCGGCAGGATGAGCGTGAACAGCCGCCGGCTGATTGTCGAGCAGGGCGGGTTCCTTTACGATTCCGACTCCTTTGCGGACGATTTGCCTTACTGGGAAATCGTGCAGGGGCATCGCCATCTGGTGATCCCCTATACCCTCGATAATAACGATGGCCGCTATGTCAACAGCTATGGTTTTCAGGCGCCTAACTTTTCCGATTACCTGATTCAGGCGTTCGATCTGCTGTATCAGGAGGGCAAACAGCAGCCGAAAATGATGAGCATTGGCCTGCATACCCGCATCAGCGGCAAACCGGGACGGGCCGCCGACCTGGCGCGTTTCCTCGACTACGTCTGCGCCCGGCCCGGCGTCTGGGTGACGCGACGGGTGGATATCGCGCGCCACTGGCACCGGCATTTTTCAGGCGACTAAAGGTTTATCCTCACCGGCGGGCGAACGGGTTGCCCCGCGCAAAATCTGTTCGCCCGCCGCAACGCAAATAACTGCTTTAGGCTATCAGATCTGTAATAATACGCGCCATTATCTTAATACAACGGAACAGACAGATGGCAAAGTATGACGTTGAAAAGGAGCTGGTTGCGCTGAGCCTGCTTGACGGCGCGGCCGCGCCGGTTGGCGCCTTTCGTTTGGTTGAGGCTTTTAAGGAGCACGGCATCGGCATGAGTGAAGCCACCGCCGGCCGTTTTCTGCGTCAGATGGATGAGCAGGGGTATACGGAAACCTTAACCAAGCGCGGGCGGATCCTGACCTCCTGCGGTTATCAACGTTTAGACGAGCTGCGCCTGCGCAAAAAAACCTCGCTGTACAGTGAAAAGGTTACCCGCGCCGCCAGGCCCGAGGGGCGGGAGGATCTCATTGAGCTGCTCTATTTTCGCCGCGCCATTGAATCCCAGGCCGCCTGGCTTGCCGCGACAAGGGCCACGGAAGAGGAGATCAAACAGCTTCACCATTCCGCCCACACCCATCTGCACTGCGCGGAATCCGATCACCGGGGCCAGGCGGCGCAGAATTTCCATGTGCTGGTGGGCAAGGCCTCCCATAACCGCATGATTTCCGTCATGGTCGAACTGTTTTACGAGCCGGGTTACGGTTCGCTTTCGATGCTGCTGGACCGGTCGCTGGCGGGGAGCCTAAAGCTGATAGCCCAGGATCATCTGCAGCTGGCGAAGGTGATTGAGGAGCGAAACGCGCAGCAGGCTGAAGCCATCATGCGGGAACACTTTGATAAGTTTATCGACGCGGTGTCCCGGGCCCGCTAACGCTGCCGGCGCAGACGTTTGCCGCCGTGGCTGACAGGGCCACAGCGGCATCTTCAAGTCAGGGTAGGGAGGGCGGAGGATCAGCCTGAACTCTCCGCTGCGCCGTAGCGGCTGCGCGCCACGAACTGACCCCGTCCCGATCTGCCCACGATGTCGTTCTCTTTAACGATAACCTCGCCCCGGGACAGCACATGGGTAATCTGTCCGCTCAGTTCGGTGCCCTCATAGACGTTATATTCCGTCCGCTGCCACTGTTTATCCTGGCGAATGGTCCAGCGCCGGGCGGGATCGAGGATCACGATATCGGCGTCGGAACCCACCTGCAGGGCGCCTTTGCGCGGGTATAAGCCGAAGATTTTCGCCGCGTTATGGCTGGTGGCCCCGACAAACTGTTGCAGGGACAAGCGTCCTTCGGCGACCCCGAAGTGGTACAGCAGTGAAAAACCGTTCTCGATGCCGGGCAAGCCGTTCGGCGCTTTGGTGAAATCAAATTCGCCCCGTAACTTACCGTTGTGGTAAGGATGGGAGGCATGATCCGAACCGACGGTGGAGAGCGTCCCTTCCGCCAGTCCCTTCCACAGCGCCTGCTGGTCGTGCGGGGTTCTGAGCGGCGGCGAACAGATATATTTTACCGCCTCGCGATTCTCTTTTTTCAGACAGGTATCATCCAGCACCAGATAGTGCGGACAGGTTTCCCCCCATGCCCTGACGCCGCGTTTTTTGGCCCGCGCCACCTCGTCCATTGCCGCCTCGCAGGTGACATGGACGATGTAAACCGGCGCGTCAAGCACCTCGGCAATGCGCAGCGCCCGGCTGGTCGCCTCCGCTTCCAGCGCGGCCGGACGGGTAATGGCGTGGTAGAGGGGGGCGGTTTGCCCGTTCCGGACGGCGTGGTGAATCAGTTCGTCAATCACGTCGCCGTTTTCCGCATGAATATTGGTGACCATCCCGGCCCTGGCGGCCGCCTCCATTAAACGATACATCTGCTGGTCGTTAACCATCACGCTGCCGCGATAGGCCATAAACAGCTTGATGGAGGTCACCCCCTCGTCGGGCAAGCGGGCGATCTCCTCCAGCACCCCGTCGTCGCAGCGGTTAATAATCGAATGAAAACTGTAATCAATCAGCGAACTTTGCGCCTTTTGCTTCCATTGATTAAGGTTTTCCAGAAAGGAGGGCTGGTGCCTGTCGGGGTCGGTAAAGTTAATCACGGTGGTAATACCGCCCGCCGCCGCCGCCCGGGTACCGCTGTTAAAGTCATCAACGGTGCCGTTAATGGCCAGATGGGCATGGGGATCGATGCCGCCGGGAAACAGATACTGGCCGCTGGCGTCGATAACCCTGTCGTTTTCCGTTACCGCGATGCATTGTGCAATGGCGGAGATCGTGCCGTCGACAATTTTAACATCCGCGTTGAAGGTATCGGAAGGGGTCACGACGGTACCATTTTTGATGATGGTGCTCACGATGCTGGCTCCTCTTTATTCAGATAATGCAGGGCGACCTGCGCCAGCAGGCGGGTTCCGCTGGCGATATCCTGGGGGGAGGCATACTCCTGCGGATTGTGGCTGCCGTTTTCCGAGCGCACGAATATCATGCCCATATGGGTGAATTCGGCCATCAGCTGGGCGTCATGGCCGCCGCCGCTCGGCAGTTCCATTACCTGTAGCCCCAGGCGCTGGCTCTCCCGCCTCATGCAGGCGAGGACGTGATCCGCCGTCATCGCCGGATTGGCCTTCAGTCGGGTGTTAAACCGGACGTTCAGCCCGCGGGTTTCGGCGATGGCCTGGGCCCTCTGCGCCAGCGCCTGCAAAATATGCTCCCGGCGCGTAAGGTCGATATCCCGGACATCGATAACCGTCGCGCTTCTGCCGGCGATAATATTGACCTGGCCGGGTAAAATATCCATGGTGGCCGCGGTGCCTACCGCCGTGCCGCCATACTTATTCACGATCTCCTCTACCGCCAGGGCAATTTCGCAGGCGCCCAGCAGGGCGTCCTTACGCATCGACATCGGAGTCGCGCCGACGTGATTCCCTTCGCCTTCGAAGATCACCTCGGTCAGCGACAGGCCGGTAATACCGGTCACCAGGCCCACCGGCACGCCGGCCTGCGCCAGAATGGGCCCCTGCTCAATATGCATCTCCAGGTAGAGCTGAATATCATTGCTGGTTCGTACCGCCTGCGCGATATTATCCACATCAAGGCCAAACCCCTTCAGCACCTGATAACGGGTCGCGCCGGCGGCGTCCCGCACCGCTAAATCGTCGGCACCGATTTTGCCGGCCATCGCCCGGCTGCCGAACACCCCCCCGGACTGAAAGCGGGAGCCCTCTTCTTCACAAAATGCGATCACCTCCAGCGGTCGTTGCAGGGCAATCTGCGCTTCATGAATATGCTGCGCCACCTCAATGCCGCCGAGCACGCCGATAACCCCGTCATATTTGCCGCCGTTGCCGACCGAATCAATGTGCGAACCAATGGCAATCGCTGGCTGACCGGCTAAGCTCCCCTCCAGCCGGCCGATTAAGTTACCGGCCTGATCCAGCCGGGTGGTCATCCCGGCCTGATGCATCCATGCGCTGACTAATTCCAGCCCCTGGCGATAGGTTTCGGTCAGCGCGATACGCGTCACGCCCCCTTCGGGGGTTTTACCAATTAATGCCAGTTGTTCAATTCGTTGCGCTAATCTTGCTTCATTTATCATTGGCTACGCTCTCAGTGGCTATGAGTTGTCCGGCAATGGACACGCGGTTTTTGCTCAGCGTCATCATTAACAGATAGGCGATACCCGCCACGCCGACGCCAATAAACCAGTTAAAGCTGTACAGGATGGTGAGCGAAGGCGTGAACAGGCCGATAAAGGCAGAGACAATACCGAGCAGGAAGGCAATGACGGCATAGCTATTCCACTGCCCATACCGGCCGCTATGGCGGAACAGGCTGTTTACGTCATAGTTTCTTTTCCTGACGATATAAAAATCGGCCAGCATAATGCCGAGCACCGGCCCCATGGTGGCGCCGATGGCCCCCATTACCATCTCAAACGAGCCCCCTTCGCGATACCAGAGCCAGGGGGCGGAGAGGGCGCCGATAATAATGGCGATCAGCGCTGATTTACTGAAATTAAGCACCTTCGGCAGCAGGCTGGTCAGGTCGTAGCCGACGGCGACGCCGTTGGTCCCGACGTTGACCGACAGGGTGGAGATCAGAATAGAGGCGGCGCCGATAATAACGACCAATGGATGGTCAAACTGCATCAGGACCTCGATTGGATTGGTTAACGGTTTATCGAAAGCAATCAGCGTCCCGGCGGTGGTTAATAGCGCCATGGCTGAAAAAACCGCGAACATGACCGGCATACCTATGCCCTGGCCAATCAGGTGATCTTTCTGGCTGCGGGAAAAACGGGTTAAATCGGAAATATTCAGGATCAGGGTGGCGACGGTGCCCAACAGGGATGACATACCGATAAAGAAGGTCAGCCAGAAGTGGGCGCCGCTCAGGGTGCCCGGCAGGGAGAGCAAATTGCCGAAGCCATCCGCTTTATTCGCCGCCCAGCCCACCAGGCCCAGCCCCACCAGCATAATCAGCGGGCCGGCCCAGGTCTCAAATTTCCTGACCCGCTCAATATTATGGGTAATAATCCAGGCATGCAGCAGCCAGGTGATGACATAGGCGATAAAGTTATTTAACGGCATGCCGAGCAGGGGGTAGCGGCCAAGCTGCTCCCAGGCGGCGAAAGCGGCGCCGAGAATGGCGTTAACCGCCATGCTGCCGAGATACATATGCACGCCGAACCAGAAAACCCCCAGCACGGCACGCAGGAATACCGGAATGCAGGCGCCTCTGGTGCCGAACGCGGCGCGAATTAACACCGGAAACGGCACGCCATATTTTGCGCCGGCATAGCTGTTAATGACGATTGCCAGAAAGGCGATACCATAGGCCAGCGAGACGCAACAAAATGCCTGCCAGAAACTCATGCCCTGGGCAATCAGATTGGCCGCCACCTGCCAGGCCACCAGGTTATGAACGATGCCCATCCAGATGGCGCAATAGGACCACCACGTCCAGTTTTTATTTTTACCCTGCATGGGCGCAAGGTCGGCGTTATAAAGCGCAGGGTCAAAGCCGGCGACGGTGGGGGCGCCGCTATCCTTTAACGTATTATTTAATTCACTCATTGCTACCCCTTAAGCACGATGTGGCACCCGGGCTCTGCCCGTTAAATAAGCAGAACCGCCGGCTGGAATAAAAGTAAACGGGATATAAAAGGGATATATCCTCATACTTCAGGTTGCAGATGCGCGGGCGGGATTCACTCCCCGGAATCACTTACCTGAGTAAGCTCATCGGGATCCCTTCTCTTGCCGCCTTCCTGAACCTGAATGATTCAGGTATCACTGTACGGGTTACTACAGCATCACATCGCCGCAGTTCGGCCCTAATGTCTGGCCGGTATAAAGATTACCATCCGGACTGGAGGCTAAAAACAGCGCCGTTGGCGCAATTTCATCGGGATGGCCAAAACGCGGAATAACCAGTTCTTTTAGCTTATTAGTGCGCCATTCATCGCTGACTTCGCCCATTAGCTGCGTCTGTACCGGGCCGGGGGCGATGCAGTTGGCGGTAATGCCATACCGGCCAAGCTCCAGGGCGGCAGATTTGGTAAAGGCGATAATTCCCGCCTTTGCCGCCGCATAATGGCAATGCTCGACGCTGCCTTTCTGGGCTACCTGGGAAGAGATATTAATAATACGGCCGAAACCCTGTTCAATCATCGACGGCACGGCATAATGTGAGGTTAAAAATACGCTTCTTAAATTGACGGCAATCATGCGATCCCAGTTTTCCGCCGTCATATCTTTTAACAGCGCCGGGGTGGAGATGCCGGCATTATTAACCAGAATATCGATGCGTCCGAAAGCGGCCAGCGTCTTTTCAATTAACTGGCGGGCGGTCTCTTCCCGGGAAATATCCCCCTCCACCGCAATGGCATCGTCACCATAATCCGCCATTTCATGCTGGATAGCGTCTTTGACATGAGGTGTGTTACCAAAATAATTAATCGCCAGCTGCGCCCCATGTTTAGCAAAAGTCAGGGCAATGGCGCGGCCAATTCCATTTCCCGGGCCGGCGCCGGTAATCACCGCGACTCTACCTTTTAGTTTCATCTTAATCTCTCAACTCAGTGGGTTATTAAATATAAAACCGCGCATAGCCGTGGCCTTTGTCCCGGCGGGTTCGTCTCCGGCGCCCCATAAACTGCGCGTAAAACGGGCTAAAAACCCTGATGGTTAACTTTTTGTTAAGTTCATCATCATCTATGATGATGAACAAGTCAAGGAGGGCGCCGGCGGATAAAAAAGGGAGGCGGTGGTTAATTTTAATCAATAAAACAACATGTTATAAAATGACGGAAAGGATGTTCATCCTTTCATAGGGAAAAAGTATGAATGGCATCACACTCCAGGGTTAAAAATTATCCCTAAATGTTAACAACGTCGCGTTATTCTTTTACGCTGAAAGCGCGGGCAGGCCACAGGCAGGGCCACTGCGACGGTATGGGCAACCATTGGGCCCTGAAACCGGTGGCAGAGAGGCCAGGGTTTACTGGCTGATGTTCAGGATGGTGCGGATATTCCTCGCGCTGGTGGCGATAATATCGATAGCGCCAGTGCGCAGCGCCCCCATAATCGCCATTGCTTTAGTGTTTTCCGAGGCGATGGCGATCACGCAGGGGATCTGCTTCAGCTCTTCCAGACTGATGCCGATAACCCGGTTGTCCATAACGGTATTGACATGTTCGCCCCGGGCGTTAAAGAAATCATATCCGGCGATGTCGCCGATAACGCCCTGGTTCAGGCTGGCCTCGTTGATCTCCTGCGGCGTAAACCACCCCAGCTTCACCATATAGCTTTCTTCGTTCATATCCCCGATACCCACCAGCGCAATATCTGCTTTACGTGCGCGATCCAGCGTCTCCTTGATGGTGCCGTTGTGCAGCAGCAGCTCTTTTAACTGCATGTTTTCGACATAAGCAGGGGCGTAGAGCGATTCGCTGCTGCCGCCGAATTTTTTTGCCAGCAGACGGCTGATATGGTCGGCGTTAATGACGTCCCCGGGGCGATGGGTGCCGCCTATTCCGCAAATGAAACGACAATCCCGGGCCTGGATGGTTCCGGAAAATTCCGCCACGGCGGCGACGTTGCGGCCCTGCCCGACGGCGACCACCACGTTGTCTTTAAGTACATTATTGAGATGCCCGGACACCAGCGTGGCCACCTGCCGACGCTGTTCATCTTCATCATTGTGATCGAGGGCGATAAGCGCGCGGCTGACAGGGAAACGCTCCTTGAGCTGCTTTTCCAGTTGGGTGCGGCTTTGTTGAATAAATCGAACTTTTGCTGAGTTGAAGGATCAGATCACGCATCCCCTGACAACGCAGGCAGTCCCGTGGCAAAGCAGAAGTTCAGAATCACCAACTGGCACACTTATAACAAAGCTCTGATCAACCGTGGCTCCCTGACTTTCTGGCTGGATGAGCAGGCGATTAAGTCGTGGTATGACACATCTCCGTCTTCAGCACGCGGAAGACCTCAGCGCTATTCTGACCTTGCCATCACTACCGTTCTGGTGATTAAACGCGTATTCCGGCTGACCCTGCGGGCTGCTCAGGGCTTCATTGATTCCATTTTCACCCTGATGGGTGTTCCGCTGCGCTGTCCGGATTACAGCTGTGTCAGCAGGCGGGCAAAGTCGGTCAGTGTCAGTTTTAAAACGGTCACACGGGGGCAAATCGCGCATCTGGTGATTGATTCCACCGGGCTTAAGGTCTTCGGTGAAGGCAAATGGAAAGTCAGGAAACACGGCAAAGAACGCCGCCGTATCTGGCGGAAGCTGCATCTGGCCGTTGACAGCAAAACACATGAAATCATCTGTGCAGACCTGTCGCTGAATAACGTAACGGACTCAGAGGCTTTCCCCGGGTTAATCCGGCAGACCCACCGGAAAATCAGGTCAGCCGCCGCAGATGGCGCTTACGATACCCGGTTATGTCACGATGAACTGCGCCGTAAGAAAATCAGTGCCCTTATTCCTCCCCGGAAGGGAGCGGGTTACTGGCCAGGCGAGTATGCGGACCGCAACCGTGCCGTTGCTAATCAGCGGCTGAGCGGAAGCAATGCACGGTGGAAATGGACAACGGAATATAACCGTCGTTCGATAGCGGAAACGGCAATGTACAGAATGAAGCAGCTGTTGGGAGGTTCACTGACGCTGCGTGACTACGATGGTCAGGTAGCGGAAGCTATGGCCATGGTGCGGGCGCTGAACAGGATGACAAAGGCTGGAATGCCAGAAAGCGTGCGTATTGCCTGAAAATTCAGACAGCTACAGGAGGACTCGCCCCAAATCTGATTTATTCAACAAAGCCGCTGTAAATTTCAAACTGCGCTCTGTATACCGAACCGGTATATCCTGGAGGTAGAGGGTTAATTTTTAGCCATAGGAATTTATGACCACAACGTGTCAGATACTCCCAGACATGAACCATTGATGCATGCATTTAGTCTCCTAACAAATAGTCACTCTGAGTAATTATGACGCAAGGGATAATTAGCTGAGCACAACACTGCATCTGTCACCTGGATGAATTTCCCATTCTGTAATTATTTTTAGACTGATAATAAGCAGCCATATAGCCACGCTGTTAAATTACCGGATGGCCATTCCGGCCAGATCCGACTTTTATGTTATTCCGCAGTTTCCGGAAGTGTACCACGGTCAGGAAGTAAGCGAAGCACTGTTTTCTGCTGCTGCGCGCCGGGTCACGGGGCAGGGGAGGGACACAACATCTAGCGTCATCGTCAGCCAGGAACACCGCTACATCTTGTGTTTCCGGGCCGCTGCGCGCCGGAGCCGTTCCGGCAGATCCGGAACTCAGGGTTTTCGGATCTCCGCTGAAATTAGAAGGGATATACATTACTGTAGCGGTATAATCATCACATTTAGTAATTAATGATTCATCACAATTTTGGAAATCAAAACAAGTTGATTAATGGATAACAATAAAATGCTAGGTTAGCATGAAGAGAAAAACAAACATGCAAGGAACGATGATGCTCAGCCAGCTTAACCTGCGTTTTCATAAAAAGCTGATCGAGGCGCTGAAAGTGCGCGCCGGTCGCGAAAATACTTCGGTCAACGCCCTGGCCGAACGCTTCCTCGATGACGGACTGAAAACGGTCGCGCCCGGCGACGGGTATTTTCAGCTCATTGCCGATCCGGAGGCCACGGTCCGGCAGCTGTACCGGCATATCATTCTCGGCCAGACCTTTGGCACGTCAGCGCTCTCCCGCGACGAACTGCGCTTTGTCTTGGTTCACGCCAGGGAGGCCTTCATGCGCGGGCATAACAGGCTGGCCACACTCCCGGCCCTGGACACGCTGCTGGACATCACCGGCAACCTGCTGGCCTGGCAGGTGGAGCACGACCGTCCGGTTGACGGTCACTACCTGAAGGGGATTTTCCGCCTGGCCGGGAAAAACTGGACGGAAGAGTTTGACGACTTCCGGGCAGCGCTGCGCCCGGTCGTGGATCAGATGTATGCCGAACACCTCCTGCGTCCGCTCGAGAGCGACTGTTTTGGCCTGGCGGAGGTGCCGGACGCGGTGCTGGCAGAAATCTTCACCCTGCCGCGGCTGAAAGCTGTTTTCCCGCTGATGCTGCGTGGGCTGGACTGGAACGGGGAAAAGGCCAGAGACCTGGCCCAGGAGCTGCGCCCGGTGATCCCGGCCGTAACGGAAACCATTGAGGCCGGTACGCTGCGCCTGGAGATCCGCATCGACGGCCAGCACCCCGGCGCGCGCCCGGGCGCCTGGTATGAGACACCGCGGCTGCACCTGCTGATCACCGGCCAGGACTTCGTGGTGCCGTACGGCTGGGAAGCGTTCTCCGAATTGCTGGGCCTGTTCACGTTGTACGCCCGCCATCCGGAAGCCCTGGCGCACGGCCACCAGGGCGAGCGCGTGATGTTTTCCCCGCCCGGACATGTCACGCCGGAGGGATTCTTCGGTATCGACGGCCTGCGGATGTTTTTGACGGCTGAGGCCTTTGAGACGCTGGTCCGGGAGCTCACTAGGCGATGCGCGGAAGGCACGCTGGCGGAACCCCTGACCGGTCTGCGCTGCCTGCACGGAGATCTGTGAGGAGACTCCCATGTACAATAACCTTCCCGCCTTAACCGACAGTATTCTGTGGGATAATGGTCTTCTGGCAAAAGACTATTCTGTCCTCGACGCTGAAGCGCTGATGGGAGCACTTAGCCGTTATCTCCACGCGGTCAGCGTACTCCGGAGCGAGTGGCATAATCCCGAACACTCTCCTCTCAGCCTGTGGATTGCCCGTCACGACCAGGTAGCCCTTTATCGACCCGGATTGTTGTCAGCTGAGCGAATAATCCTGACCGATGCGCTGGAAGAAGCGGCATTACGGCTTGAAATTGTTGAATCATCCCAGGCGATGGATCATCTGGTACATAACAGAGAAACCGACAGGCTTGGGGATATCAGAACTGGTGTTGCGCATTTCATTCGTTTTGCTAAGGACAATTTTCTTCTGATTCAGGCCGGTTTCATTGCTTTCACGCCTTGTGAATCAGCAAGGCATGAACAGCAGCGCAGGATGCAGCTCCTGCAGGATAACCCTGACCGGCATTTCCTTCACAGCGTGATGCCTCCGGCTGTGGCTCAGCTCTATGAACGAAGCCTTTCCGTGCGGGGCATCAGGCGAGTGGGTGACGAAGGGCATTTCAGGTTTGTGTCAGAAAAAACATTGCCGGACGAGATCGTGCTGGAATTACGGGATTGCCTCAGTCCTTTCACCAATGCGTATATTTATCAGGAAATGCGGCCTGTCCGGATAAACGAAGACGGGACGTTTATAGCAAGGATCACCCGCGGTAAACATGAAAGCCGTAAAGGGTATGAGCGATGGGTAAACGGAGCCAGAAATCGTAGCATGTACTTTCATTATCGCGGTCTCCTTACTGATATCAGCCAGTCAGCCAGGGCTGGTGCCTCTTTTGTCACTCGTTGTACATTCCAGAGCAAAATACTTCAGAAACTGGATGAACCGGGTAGACTTTCACGTCGGATGCTGGAAATTGAGCTCCCGTTTCTGCAGGACCTGTCTTTACACGACATTTTTCGCATCCGTACCGATTACGAACCAAGCGTGACAGCCTTCAGGCGTTCTTTGCGTGACTGTGCAGTTGAAATGGAGCGCGCGTCCGGTCCGGATGAGATCCGCCTCCTGCAGCAGCGTTTCCGGGAACGTATTGCGGATGAAGGGCTGGATGAACTTCACCAGAAGCTCAGCATATGGAAGCGCAGGAGTATGCAGGACACTGCACTGCTCGCCGTACCGGCAGTGCTGGGTTATATGGGATCACCTTCATTGCTGAATATGGCCGCTGGAGCAGTTAGTCTCCTGCAGGCTGTGTTGGGGGCTCATCGTCATCATGGAGATGTAACCCATCATCCGTCCTGGTTTCTCCTGCGCACCACGGCAATTAAGTGCATGAAGAAGTAGTAATCAGACCGTGCTTAGGCAGAGCATTTCATCTGTCAGGAATGACTTCATGGCTTATTTTTATAGGCTATCCTGTAAAAGTTTAAGTCATAGAGCCATACATAAAGCTCACCTCCGAAGACCTTGGTTTTTATAAGGTGTAATGATAATGTAAGTTAATGTTTCACATATCAAAGGAAACACCATGAGCCGCAGGGAGTTGTTCAGCGAATTTCTTGAAAATTTGAATCTTGACCTTAAACAGGCCAAAAAGATCAGCTATCACTATCGAAAAATAACCAAGTCATTAAATCTTGCGTTCAGAGGAACTAGTTCCCGGGTAGCAAATCGCTTGAAAGTGGGGTCAGTAGGTAGACATACCGCAATAAAAGGCATATCCGATCTGGATATGCTTTATATTATGCCCCCCAATCAGTATGAATATTATAACCATAAGGATAATGGTCAGTCTGCATTGCTCACAGATGTCAGAAACATTCTGGCGGAAGAATATCCTGACCAGACGGTGAAAAAGGACAGGCTGGTCGTTCAGGTCGTCTTTAAAAACTTTCATGTCGAGGTTCAACCAGTATTCAGACAGGATGATGGCAGCTTTAAATTCCCTGAAAGCTATAATGGGGGAGCATGGCGCATTACAAAACCTCTTCACGAAAAGGCGGCTATGACCGCATTTTCGCGAGATAAATCCAACAATCTGCGCAAGCTGTGTAAAATGATCAGAGCCTGGAAGAACCTGCATGGCGTCAATATGGGTGGCTTACTGATAGACACACTGGCGTATCGCTTTCTTTCATCAACATCAGATTATGACAATACCGGAAATGGCAGTCTGGGAGTCCTCGCCAGAGACTTTTTTGAATATCTGTCAAATGAGGAGAGAAGGGAAAGGTATCTCGCGTTAGGCAGTAATCAATATGTACGTGTTAAATCCCCTTGGTTTGGTCGGGCAGCGAAACACGCGTATGAACTATGTTGTGATGCCTTAGACGCTGAGGGTGCTGCCAGTGAAAATGACCGCTGGCGCAAAGTGTTCGGACGAGCCTTCCCCAGACGTAAGGTGGATATTATGGAAGCCCGCCTCGCTCTGGAATCGCATGCGGCTGATGCTGCTCCCTGGGCCGATACCGAAGAGTTTATAGAGGAAAAATATCCGGTGGATATCAAGTACTCACTCAATCTTGACTGTACCGTAACCCAGGATGGTTTCCCTCCCAGAAGCCTGAGGGAGATGCTTACCAGAAGATTTCGCCTCTCCGCCCGAAAATCTCTCCTTTTCCGGGCAGACCTGACAGAAATGGAGGCAGAGGAACCCTACACCGTTATGTGGAAGGTACTGAACGTGGGTGACGAAGCACGCAGAAGAAATATGATCCGGGGACAAATCGTTCCGGACGGCGGCTACTATACGAAGAAAGAGACTACCGACTTCCGTGGAGATCACGTGGTAGAATGCTATGTGATAAAAAATGAGGTTGTGGTTGCCCGGGCACAGATTGAAGTTCCCATAAGCTGAGGTTTTTATGACGCAATCAGAGATGCTGAAATTAATCGCCCGACACGGTTATAACGTCGGATTTGGCGCTAAGAAAAACTTTGCCACCTATGATCTGATTTGTAAGGCATCCGGTTGGATTAGCTTTATTTCTCTTGCTGTCGGTGTGTTCGCCCTTTTCATTCCTGAGCTGGCCACAAACGTCATCTCCGCGATATTAATTATATTTGGTGTTGCTACCATGTACATTCAGTTTTATGACTCGGAAAAGCAGAGTTATGAAAGTGCGGGGATTGAGCAGACCAAAATTTTTAATGAACTTGAAGTCATATACCGCAACGTGAAAAGCGATGCAAACTTTGACTATCAGCATACACAGCAATCCATCGACGCTATCATGTCCCGGTTTTACGGTACAGTCATTAGCAAACAGATCTTCGGAAGTAACTGGTACGCACATTATAAATTTTACTGTGAATTTGAGAAAGCATGGGTTGAAGAAGAACTGAACCTGACACTGAAGGATAAAATTCCGCTTTCGCTCTGCTTTCTCGCCGGTCTGGTGATCATTTTCACTATAGCTGTCATCTGGAAAACGTCCTGATGTTGCTGTCGATGAAAAGTTCAGTAAGCTGACTGGCAAATATGCGATGTATATGTATAGCCGGTATCACCATCTAATTTACGTTCAATAAAATTGACCTGCTATTCTGCAGGTCAATTCATACTTCAGACCCTTCCGTTGTCTTACTTGCTCAGAGCGAGGTGTCGCTCCTGGGCTTCATCAGCAGAGTTAGAAGCTGAAGTCTCCTCTATCAACACAACCAGAGTCATGGCAGTCGGTAAATTCGTTACCTAATTAGCCAGTTAAGATCCGGCTTTAGCTTTTTTCGGATCTGACCGGGAAAAGAGAGAATACAACATAGGTTCAACATATCCATATGCCGGGCATCTGCATAGGTGTGGCATACGCATATACTTACCATCTGCATATGCTATGACTATACATATGCTTTGCATCTGCATATACTGAACATAGTCATACAGGCCGGTCGGCCAGGAGGAAATGATGAGAACTGTATCCATTTTTAAAAACGGCAATAACCGCGCCATTCGTCTGCCCCGCGATCTGGATTTTGAGGGAGTGAGCGAGCTGGAGATCGTCCGGGAAGGGGACAGCATTATTTTGCGTCCCGTCCGGCCGACCTGGGGCTCGTTCGCGCAGTTCGAGAAGGCAGACCCGGACTTTATGGCGGAGCGCGAGGACGTTGTCAGCGACGAAGGACGATTTAACCTGTGAACAAGACCTATATGCTCGACACCTGTATCTGCTCGTTCATCATGCGCGAGCAGCCGGAAGCCGTCCTGAAGCGCCTGGAGCAGGCGGTGCTGCGCGGCCAGCGCATCGTTGTCTCGGCCATCACTTATTCTGAAATGCGCTTCGGGGCCACCGGCCCGAAGGCCTCCCCGCGCCACGTCGAGCTGGTCGACGCGTTCTGCGCCCGCCTCGATGCCATCCTGCCCTGGGATCGCGCTGCGGTGGACGCCACCACGGAGATTAAGGTGGCGCTGCGAATGGCCGGGACGCCGATCGGCCCGAACGACACGGCCATTGCCGGGCACGCCATCGCCGCCGGTGCCGTGCTGGTGACGAATAATACGCGGGAATTTGAGCGGGTACCGGGTCTTGTGCTGGAAGACTGGGTAAGATAACGCTGTAAAACAAAACAGGCGGTCTGGCGCAGCCGGACACTCTTTCAGTCAGCGGTATATAAAGGAATAAAAGATGCCTCTGATCACGCGGCTTATGCTGCAAAACTTTAAAAAGTTTCCGGAACTGGACCTGCGCTTCACTCATGACCGTAACATTCTGGTCGGGGACAATGAGTCCGGGAAAAGCACGATTCTGCTGGCCCTTGACCTTGTGCTGAGTGACAGCCGGCACCGGGTCGAGGCATTGGGTGTGGAATCGCTCCTGTCCCAGTCAGCAGTAAGGCAGTTTCAGGAAGGTGAGCGCCGCGCCGATCAGTTACCCGTGCTGACAGCTGACGTTTTCCTGAGTAATGGGGGAGATCCTGACCTGAACGGCAGGCAAAATCTGGCGGGTATCAATGCGGATGGTCTCAGAATGCGTATTGCACCAATGACGGAGGAATACGGCCAGGATATTCACAATGTACTACAGCAGGATCCCGATAATTTTCCCTATGAATACTATTCCGTGCGGTTCAGCACCTTCTCCGGTGGTCATTTCGCCAGCTTCAGACGCTATCTGCGCCATCTGCTCTTAGACAGTGCACGCATCGATAACGAGCACGCCGCACAGGAATATACGCGCACAGTTTACAGCGTCAATGTGCCGGTGGCCGATCGGTACCGGCTTGAAAACAGTTACCGGCAACAGAAAATGCACTTCTGCACCCGGCATCTGTCAGCCATAAACGACACGCTGGAAACGTATCAGTTTGGCGTGCGTTCCGGTGCTAAATCAGGGCTTGAGGCGAATCTGGACATTACCGAGGACGGTATTTCCATTCGTCACCGTGGAAAAGGAAGGCAGTGCTTCATCAAAACGGAGTTTGCGCTGCAGCGGCATCAGCAGCAGGGAGAGCTCCACGTACTGTTGCTTGAGGAGCCGGAAAATCATCTCAGCCATGTCAGTATGAAGAGGCTGGTTAATCAGCTTGCCACTGAACGGCAGACGCAGGTGTTTATTGCCACACACAGCAGCCATATCTCCTCCCGCCTCGATCTGCGTAAGGCAATCCTCCTCGGGTCTGCCCGGCCGGTACTGATGAATGAACTTTCCGCTGAGACTGCCGCCTTCTTCATGAAAGCACCGGATAATAACGTACTGGAATTTGCGCTGGCCAGACGTGTGCTGCTCGTGGAGGGGGATGCTGAGTTTATTCTGATCGAGGCCTTTTATCGCCGCCTGTATGGCAGGGCACCGGAGGAAGACGGAGTTCACATCATCGCTATCGGCGGAACGAGTTTCCGTCGTTATCTTGAACTGGCCCGTCTTCTGGAAAATCGCGTCGCGGCCCTTCGTGATAATGACGGCAACTATCAGCAAAACTGCGATGAACGCTATGCTGACGTGATTTGTTCCCGCTCCCGGGTATTTGCTGATCGCGATAACACCCGATCCACATTTGAAATCAGCCTGTATCAGGATAACGCTGATCTGTGTGATACGCTTTTCCGCGGACCCCGCCGGACACTCACGGTGCAGGAATACATGCTGGCCAATAAGGCAGAAGCAGCATTCCGGCTGTTACAGCTGCACGCCGGAGAGCTGACCGTACCTGATTATATTCAGGAGGCACTGGCATGGATAAGAGAGTGATATTTGCGGTTGCCGGCTCGGGCAAGACCACGCTGCTGATACGACGGTTGAGTGAGGACAGGAGGACGCTGCTCCTGACCTTCACCGTGAATAATGAAGCGCATCTGCGGGCACAGATTATCAGACGTTTTGGCTTTATCCCGGAAGGGATCAGGGTGATGACCTGGTTTGAGTTTCTGCACGGTTTTTGCTTCCGGCCTTTCCTGCAGGAGCAGCTGGCATCGCGTGGCCTGAGCTTCGACCAGCCCCCACCCAGAATACCGCGCACGAATGCCCGGCATTATCAGGATCCCGCCGGACGGCTGTATCACCGGAGGCTCGCACATTTACTGACAGCCCGGGGGTTGCTGCCGGATATCCGTATCCGGCTTGCCCGTTACTATGATGAACTGCTTGTCGATGAAGTCCAGGACTTTGCCGGACATGACTTTAATTTTCTGCTGGAGCTCTGCCGCGCGGAAATCACTGTGCTCTGTTGCGGCGATTTTTATCAGCATACCTTTGATACAAGCCATGACGGCAACGTTAATTCAACGCTGCACGACGACATCACGCGATATGAGGCCCGCTTCGACGCAGCAGGTTTCGCGGTTGACCGGGACACGCTCAACCGGACATGGCGTTGCTCAGCTTCAGTGTGCGAGTTTATCACCGGGCAACTGAACATCCGTATCGCTGCCCATGGGATACATGCCTCCCTGATTGAAACGATCGCAGATACAGAGCGCTCAGCCACCCTGCACGCCGATAATACGGTGATTAAGCTCTTCTATCGTGAACATCACCGTTACGGCTGCTATTCCATGAACTGGGGCGCCAGTAAAGGGCTCGATCACTTTCAGGATGTCTGCATTGTGATGGGATCCTCCCACTGGAAGCTTCTGACCCGTCAGGAACTGGCAACCCTTCCACCGTCGTCCCGTAACAGGCTGTACGTGGCATGCTCACGGGCGCGCGGCAACATTTATTTTGTTCCCGAAACTCATCTGCGCCGATTCCGAAACTGAGTTACCGACTGGCTTTGTTGAATAAATCGAACTTTTGCTGAGTTGAAGGATCAGATCACGCATCT
>NZ_JBEAFZ010000019.1:0-26207 GCF_040062415.1 Klebsiella sp. GG_Kp173 | reverse complement strand
TTTCAGGATTTTTCTCTTCAACCGAACCGGCTGTTTGTGTGAAGTGATTCACATCTGCCGTGTCAGTGGGTGCGCATTATAGGGATCCCATTTTTTTGCACAAGCCTTTTTTCGATCTTTTTTTCTGAATGGTGATTTTTCACCCTTTTCGCCGTGTAATTGCACGATTTGCTCAATTTTCACCGTTTTCAGGGGTTGCAGAGCGAGATAAAAGCCACCAAAGTCTTCTTACGCTCCCGTATTTTTGAGGTCAACATGTCTGCTCAACTGCGCCCCTATAAAGCATTTTTCCCGCAAATCGGTCTTCGCGTCATGATTGACGCATCCAGCGTCGTCATCGGTGATGTCAGAATTGCCGATGACGTCAGCGTCTGGCCTCTGGTAGCCATTCGCGGCGACGTCAACTATGTATCGATAGGTCAACGCAGCAATATTCAGGACGGCAGCGTTCTACACGTGACCCATAAATCCTCTTACAAGCCTGAGGGAAATCCACTGATCATTGGAGAGGATGTGACGGTTGGCCACAAAGTGATGCTGCACGGCTGCACTATCGGCAACCGCGTACTGGTTGGTATGGGTTCGATCTTATTAGATGGTGTCGTCGTTGGCGATGACGTCATGATTGGCGCGGGAAGTCTGGTACCGCAGAACAAACAGCTGGAAAGCGGCTTCCTTTACTTTGGCAATCCGGTCAAACAGATCCGCCCCCTGACAGAGGCGGAGCGGGAAGGCCTTAAGTATTCAGCGAATAACTATGTGAAATGGAAAGATGAATATCTGGATCAGGAGAGCCAGACCCAACCCTGAGCATCCTCCTGATTATCGCGGATCAATGCCTCTGCCTCTTCCTCAAGATCCCAACGATGTTCCTGGAATGCGGCCAGCCACTGCGCTGGCCCCTCTGCGCCAAAACGCTGCTGCAGGATCTGCCCTGAAATTGCGCAGGTTAATTGCATCCCATTAACCAGCGCGGGAAACACCACGCCCTGCCGTTCGGCATCCCATGATTCCCGATCGGGAAACTGAATCGCCTGATTCATGCATTCAGTTCCTGTTGCAGCCTTTCTATAACCGGGGTGATAGCCGGCAGGACGCCGTGCCATAGCAGAACGGCATGGGCGGCTTGCGCCACCAGCATTCCCAGCCCGTCAGCACAGTGGGTTGCGCCATGCTGCTGGCACCAGTGAAGAAACGGTGTCGGCCCTTTCTGGTAAAACATGTCATAGCAATACATGTCAGCGTTGACAACAGATGCCGGGATAGCCGGTACATCACCGTCTATTCCACTGGACGTCGCATTGATGATCAGATCGAATGTTTCCCCGGATAAGGTATCCATCTCCCTTGCGCTGACGCTGCCGGTATGGGCGAAGAGCGTGGCTAACTCATGGGCACGAGCGTAGGTGCGATTGACGATCGTGACGGCACATCCCAGCGACAGCAGCGGCAGCAGCACCCCACGCGATGCGCCACCGGCACCGATAAGCAGGATCCGCTGGCGTGGCTTAATGAATCCCAGACGCTCCAGATCGCTCAGCAGACCAATACCGTCCGTGTTGTCGCCCAGCAAACGCCCGTCTTCGAGGCGTTTCAGGGTATTCACCGCTCCCGCCAGCGCAGCGCGTTCTGTCAGTTCGTCCGCGCGCGCAAAAGCTTCTTCTTTAAAAGGAACGGTAACATTGGCGCCCTTTCCTCCTTCCGCAAAAAACTGATTGAGAGAAGAGACAAAATCGTCCAGCGGCGCCAGCACACGTCCATAAGGATGGATAATCCCTAACTGGCGGGCAAAAAGGTGGTGAATAGAAGGCGACTTGCTGTGCGCGATCGGATTACCAAAAACAGCATAGGTTTCCATGGTTCACCCCTGGCGGAACAGTTCACCCGTCAGGGCATCACGTATTTCAGATGGATTTTGCCGTCCGCCCGTAGCGCCATCCACGACCGGGAAGCTGTCACCAAACTGAGCACGGACCTCTGCGGTGGTGCGGCAAGGCGGTTGCCCGGTGAGATTGGCGCTCGTCGAGACCAGCGGTTTTCCGTAGGCTTCGCACAATTCAATCACCAGCGGATGGTTGGTCACGCGTACAGCCAGCGAATCAAAACGACCAGTCAGCCAGCGTGGTGTTTCAGGACGCGCCGGGAATACAAACGTCACCGGTCCTGGCCAGCAGGAAAAGATCGCTGCCCGCTGCGAATCACTTAACCGTGAATCATCAATATATGGCTTGAGTTGCTCAAAGCTAGCGGCGATAAGGATCAATCCCTTCTCAACAGGACGCTGCTTCAGCTCCAGCAGACGCATAACGGCCGTTTCGCTGTCAGGGTCGCAGCCGACGCCAAAAACGGCTTCCGTGGGATAGGCGATGACATGTTCATTATTCAGGACCGCCACGGCATGGGCGACGGCTTCTGAGGGCAGGTTATTGTTCACTGATTTATTCCGCCGGGATCGGCTTTCCACATTGTTTACTGGCACAGAAGCGTCTGAGCCCCTGCGCCGTCTTCTTTTCTATTAACAGCGGGTAATGGCATTCAGGGCATTCGCCCGCCACCGGTTTAAAATTGATAACGAACTGGCAATCAGGATAGCGATCGCAGGAGTGAAAGGTTTTACCGAAACGGGAACGACGCTGGACCAGATGGCCTTGTCCGCACTGCGGGCAAGCAATAGCCGTCTCATCTGGTTTATCAATTACCTCAGTATGTTCGCATTCCGGATAGTGGCTACAGCCAATGAACATCCCAAAACGCCCCTGACGTAGCACCATAACCGCGCCGCACGATGGGCATGCTTGCCCCTCCAGCACCTTAACGACATGCCCGTCAGCCTGACTTTTCAGGGGACGGATATAGTCACAGTCCGGATAATGCGAACAGCCGAGAAACGGGCCATGTCTCCCGGAACGGATCACCAGTTCAGCCCCGCACTGTGGGCAGGGCTCATTTTTACGCACCGAAAACAGTGCTGATTTGGTCATAACAACTCGATGTTGCTGCAAAAAGATTAATGCAGCATACCTTCATTTACTTCGAAGAGTAATTCTTCCATTTGCTGATAGGCGTTTTCACAGCCCGGAATATTGAACAGTACCATCAGGATGACCCATTTCAGGTCCTCCAGCTCAAATTCTGCCGTATCCAGCGCCAGTACGCGCTCTATCACCATTTCTCGCGTTTCGAGGTTCAACACCTGAATCTGCTCGAGGAAGAGTAAAAACCCCCGGCAACTGGCGTCCAGACGCTGGCACTCCTCTTCGGTATATACCCGAAGCGACAGCGGGTCGGAAGCGAGCTGCATGGGTTCAACGAGACCTTCCTGATAATCAGCCAGTTTCTCGAGCCACATTAACGCGTTATAGATATCTTCCCGCTCAAAACCTGCGTCGGTAAGATCCCGCGTCAGTTTGTCCTGATCCACGCGCATTTCTGCTTCGCTATGGATGTAAGTTTCAAACAAATACATGAGTACGTCGAACATGGCTTGCCCTCCTTAATCGGACATAGCCGCCGGGTACAGCTGCGATCCAGCCTGCTAACTCCAGTTCAAGTAGCTGAGCTACGGTTACTGGCACAGATTGGCCGGCACGTTCAGCGACAACGTCAACAGGTGTTACCTCATCTCCTACGTTAGCCAGGAGCTCCGGAAATGGCAATGCTACAGACGGCTGATCGGCGCAATTATTTATCGAATCAGACGTATCAGTTAGCCAGGCCAGCTCGTTGTGCCAGTATTCCACAATATCCTCTGGCGAGGTCACCGGCACCGCGCCTTGCTTAATTAACCAGTGTGGGCCTTCCGATCCCGGATTGCCTATCGGCCCAGGCAGGGCAAACACATCCCTTCCCTGTTCCAGAGCACAGCGGACGGTAACCAGCGAACCGCTTCTCAATGCCGCCTCAACCACCAGCACGCCCAGGCTCAGGCCGCTGATAATCCGGTTGCGCCTGGGGAAATGCGCGGGAAGCGGCGGCGTTATAAGTGGAAATTCAGACACCAGCGCACCGCCATTATCGACGATCTGCTGGGCGAGGCTCGCATGGCGCCGCGGATAAACCTGGCCCAGTCCGTTGCCCAGTACCGCGATGGTTTTGCCCTCGGCCGCGAGCGCGCCGCGATGCGCGACGCCATCAATGCCTAACGCCAACCCACTGGTGATAGTCATCCCTTTACGCGCCAACGTTTCGCTGAACAGCTTCCCCCAGCGAGCGCCATACCAGGAATGCAAGCGACTGCCAATAACGGCAAGCTGCGCGCTGTGAAGCAGAGCGGGATCGCCGCTGACCAGCAACGCGCCGGGGTAATCAGCGATAGCCTTTAACCGCAATGGATAGCGCGGATCGTCACCCCGTAACAGATGATGATCCGGTTGTTCCAGCCAGCGCCGCGTCTCGTCAAGCTCATGCTCGTCAAGCCGGAAAAATAACGTTGCCTGCGCCGCGGTCATCCCGACGGCATGCAGCGCTTCATGATCAACGCTGGCGGCTGCGCATAAGCGCTGAGCGATCTCTACCATCCTGTCGCCATACAAGCTACTGACCTTCATCAGCCGCAGCCAAATCTCGTCGGGCGTCATCCTTACCCCCTGCCATAAGCGGTATTGACAATCTTTGCGATTGGACAGTGAGACTGTCAATTGCAGGGTGTTTTGTCTAGAATAGAGCTAATAATCTTATCAACTCCTGAATACGACTCTGGAACTTTATGGCAGTTTTGCAAGTGTTACATATTCCGGACGAGCGCCTTCGCAAAGTCGCCGAGCCGGTCAAAGAAGTGAATGCGGAAATTCAGCGTATCGTCGATGATATGTTCGACACCATGTACGCTGAGGAGGGCATTGGTCTGGCCGCGACCCAGGTCGATATCCATCAGCGCATTATCGTTATTGATGTGTCGGAAAATCGTGAAGAGCAGCTGGTGTTAATCAACCCGGAGCTGCTGGAAAAAGATGGCGAAACCGGCATTGAAGAAGGCTGCCTGTCTATTCCGGAACAGCGCGCCCTGGTGCCGCGTGCGGAAAAAGTGAAGATCCGCGCGCTGGATCGCGACGGTAAGCCATTTGAACTGGAGGCCGATGGCCTGCTGGCTATCTGTATTCAGCATGAGATGGATCATCTGGTCGGCAAACTGTTTATTGATTATCTGTCACCGCTCAAACAACAGCGCATTCGTCAGAAGGTTGAGAAACTGGATCGTTTACGTTCCCGTGCCTGATAACAAGGAATACCGTGTCACAATCACTACGTATCATTTTCGCCGGCACCCCCGATTTTGCAGCGCGTCATCTTGACGCGCTGTTGTCGTCTGAACATCAGGTTGTTGGCGTATTCACTCAGCCAGACCGCCCTGCTGGCCGCGGCAAAAAATTGATGCCGAGCCCGGTAAAGGTGCTGGCTGAAGCCCATAACTTACCTGTATTCCAGCCATCCTCCCTGCGTCCGCAGGACAACCAACAATTAGTCGCCAATCTCGGCGCCGATATTATGGTGGTGGTGGCGTACGGTTTGATTCTGCCGAAAGCGGTGCTGGAGATGCCCCGTCTGGGCTGCATCAACGTTCACGGCTCCCTGCTGCCGCGCTGGCGTGGCGCAGCGCCGATCCAGCGTTCGCTGTGGGCGGGGGATAGCGAAACAGGCGTAACCATCATGCAGATGGACGTCGGCCTAGATACGGGTGATATGCTGTACAAGCTTTCCTGCCCCATTACCGCAGAGGATACCAGCGGCAGCCTGTACGATAAGCTGGCCGAGCTCGGCCCTCAAGGTCTGCTGGCAACTTTAGCCCAGCTGGCCAACGGCACCGCGCAGCCTGAAGTACAGGATGAATCGCTGGTGTGCCACGCCGATAAGCTGAGTAAAGAAGAAGCTCGCATCGACTGGTCGCTTTCCGCCGCACAGCTGGAGCGCTGCATCCGCGCCTTTAATCCGTGGCCAATGAGCTGGCTGGAAATTGACGGGCAGCCGCTAAAAGTGTGGCGGGCATCGGTCATTGCCGAAGCCGCACATGCCGAACCAGGTACTATCGTGGCAGCAACCAAACAGGGTATCCAGGTCGCCACAGGCGATGGGATCCTCAGCCTGGAATCGCTACAGCCTGCGGGTAAAAAAGCGATGAGCGCCCAGGATTTACTCAATTCCCGCCGGGAGTGGTTTACGCCTGGCACCCGTCTCGCCTGACGGTCGTCTCTTCTGAAGCCCGGGTTCGCCGGGCATTTTTATTTTTGCGCTTATGAAAAAGAATATAAATTTACGCAGCCTGGCCGCCCAGGCTATCGAGCAAGTCGTTGAAAAAGGTCAGTCTTTAAGCAACGTCCTGCCCCCTCTACAGCAAAAAGTCAGCGATAAAGACAAAGCGCTGCTGCAGGAGCTGTGTTTTGGCGTACTGCGTACGCTCAGCCAGCTGGAGTGGCTTATCAGCAAGCTGATGGCGCGTCCGATGACCGGCAAACAGCGCACCGTGCACTTTCTGATTATGGTTGGGCTCTATCAGTTACTCTACACCCGCATCCCTCCACACGCCGCGCTGGCTGAAACGGTAGAAGGCGCGGTGGCGATTAAGCGCCCGCAGCTTAAAGGGCTGATCAATGGGGTGTTACGCCAGTTTCAGCGCCAACAGGAAGAGCTACTGGCAGAATTCGCCGGGCAGGAAAACCGCTACCTTCATCCCAAATGGCTGCTGAAGCGTCTGCAGCAGGCCTGGCCGCAACACTGGCAGGAGATTGTCGACGCTAACAACCAGCGCCCGCCGATGTGGCTGCGCGTTAACCGCAACCATCATTCCCGAGATGAATGGCTTGCTCTGCTTAAAGAGGCCGGTTTAGAAGGTTTCACCCACCCTGACTATCCCGACGCCGTGCGTCTGGCCACCCCTGCCCCGGTCCATACGTTGCCGGGTTTTGCCGAAGGATGGGTAACCGTTCAGGATGCCTCGGCCCAGGGCTGCATGCGCTATCTGCAGCCGGAAAACGGCGAGCGCATTCTTGATCTCTGCGCTGCGCCGGGCGGCAAGACGACGTATATTCTGGAGGTCGCTCCCCAGGCTGAGGTCATGGCGGTGGACATTGATGAACAGCGTCTTTCCCGCGTCTATGACAACCTGAAACGGCTGGGCATGAAAGCCGAAGTCAAACAGGGCGATGGTCGCTTCCCTGAGCAGTGGTGTGGCAGCGAGCAGTTCGATCGTATTCTGCTGGATGCCCCCTGTTCCGCCACCGGTGTTATTCGCCGCCATCCGGATATCAAATGGCTGCGCCGGGATCGGGATATCGCCGATTTAGCCCAGCTACAGGCCGAGATCCTCAATGCCATCTGGGGGCATCTGAAACCAGGCGGCACGTTGGTTTACGCTACCTGTTCTATTCTGCCGGAAGAGAATAGCCAGCAAATTGCCACCTTCCTCGCGCGGACCCCGGATGCGGAGCTTGACGCAACCGGTACGCCGGCAAGCCCGGGACAGCAAAATCTGCCGGGTGCGGAAGAAGGCGATGGCTTCTTTTACGCTAAGCTAATCAAACGTCGCAACTAATGGATCACTGCAGATGAAGATTATTATTCTGGGCGCCGGCCAGGTCGGCGGCACGCTGGCGGAGAACCTCGTCGGCGAGAACAATGATATTACGCTGGTTGATACCAATGGCGACCGTCTGCGCAGCCTGCAGGATAAGTTCGACCTGCGTGTCGTCCAGGGGCACGGTTCTCACCCCCGCGTACTGCGCGAGGCAGGAGCCGATGATGCCGATATGCTGGTGGCGGTCACCAGTTCGGATGAAACCAACATGGTGGCCTGCCAGGTCGCCTATTCGTTATTCAATACGCCAAACCGTATTGCTCGTATTCGTGCGCCTGATTACGTCCGCGATGCGGAAAAGCTCTTCAATTCTGAAGCAGTGCCCATCGATCACTTAATCGCTCCGGAACAGCTGGTCATCGACAATATTCACCGTCTGATAGAATATCCCGGCGCGCTGCAGGTCGTGAACTTCGCGGAAGGGAAAGTCAGCCTCGCCGTGGTGAAAGCCTATTACGGTGGTCCGCTGGTGGGTAATGCATTGTCCACCATGCGTGAGCATATGCCGCATATCGATACGCGCGTGGCCGCTATTTTCCGCCACGATCGCCCCATTCGCCCACAGGGTTCGACGATTGTCGAGGCCGGCGATGAAGTCTTCTTTATTGCCGCCTCGCAGCATATTAGGGCGGTCATGAGCGAACTCCAGCGTCTGGAGAAGCCTTATAAACGCATCATGTTGGTCGGCGGCGGCAATATTGGCGCGGGCCTGGCCCATAAGCTGGAAAAAGACTACAGCGTTAAGCTTATCGAGCGCAATCAGCAGCGAGCCGCTGAGCTGGCAGAAAAACTGCAGCATACTATCGTCTTCTACGGTGATGCATCGGATCAGGAGCTGCTGGCCGAAGAGCATATTGACCAGGTGGACCTGTTTATTGCCGTCACTAACGATGACGAAGCAAACATCATGTCTGCGATGCTGGCCAAGCGAATGGGGGCTAAAAAAGTGATGGTGCTGATCCAGCGTAGAGCCTATGTGGATCTGGTTCAGGGTAGCGTCATCGATATCGCGATATCGCCTCAGCAGGCCACGATTTCCGCCCTACTCAGCCATGTTCGTAAAGCCGATATTGTCGGCGTCTCCTCCCTGCGCCGCGGCGTTGCGGAAGCGATCGAAGCAGTGGCACACGGCGATGAGAGCACCTCGCGGGTGGTCGGGCGATCGATCGATGAGATCAAGCTTCCGCCAGGCACGATCATTGGCGCCGTCGTGCGCGGGAATGACGTGATGATCGCCAATAATAATCTGCGGATCGAGCAGGGCGATCATGTGATCATGTTTTTGACTGATAAAAAGTTTATTTCCGATGTAGAAAGGCTGTTCCAGCCAAGCCCTTTCTTCCTCTAATTCCCAGGGCGTCGAACAGGCGCCTTTTATTATCCCTTATTATTCAAAGGTTAATATTTTCCTGTAACGCTCTACGGGGAATGGCAAATGAAAATACATTTGTTAAACTTACAACGTCAGCTGGCTCAAGGAGAATAAAATGAGTTTTTTAAAAGAGTTTCGCGAATTCGCGATGCGCGGGAACGTTGTCGATTTGGCAGTGGGTGTGATCATCGGTGCAGCATTCGGTAAAATTGTTTCGTCGCTGGTCGCGGATATTATTATGCCGCCGCTCGGCCTGTTGATTGGCGGGATCGATTTTAAACAGTTTGCCGTCACGCTGCGCGATGCCCAGGGTGATGTACCGGCAGTGGTGATGCACTATGGGGTGTTTATTCAGAACGTTTTCGATTTCATCATTGTCGCATTTGCCATTTTCATGGCGATTAAACTGATGAATAAGTTAAATCGCAAGAAAGAAGAGGCTCCGGCGGCACCGCCAGCGCCCTCTAAAGAAGAAGTCCTGCTGAGCGAAATTCGCGATCTGCTGAAAGAACAAAACAAGCGTTCTTAATCAGCAGCGAAAGCAGAAGGCCAGTGGTAAAAAAGCGATTCGCTTGCTTGCCACTGGCCTCCCGGTCCATCCTTGCTGCATGTTTATCTTTACGTTGATAGCTTCCCTTCCCTTTCTTGTTCTTCTCTACGCGCTGCCTGAATAATGGATCATGGAGAAGTGCCTCAATGGCATTATCTTTAATTTGCCCTTTGGTATGCTGATAGCGACTCATAGTAACTCCAGTGCATGTGTGAATTCCGCGCGAGTGTAGATCCGCGCGCACAAAAAATCAACGGCTGGCATTGCCGTTACTGGCGCCTTGCTCAAGGGCCTCGAGGATCGAACAGTAAACGCTGCTGTGAGCTGTGCCGCAGCAGGCGTCGTTGAGCCGTTGCAGAGAGCGACGCATCGTTTGTAGCTCGTTGATCCTCGCCTCAACTTCGCTTAATCGCGCCTGAACGATCCCTTTCGACTCCTGACAGGTGTGATGTTCCGGATCGATACGGATCGACAATAATTCGCGGATCGCTTCCAGAGTAAAGCCTAGCTGACGGGCATAGCGAATAAAGCGCAGACGCTGAAGATCGTTATCCGAGTAAAGACGAAATCCCCCCTCAGTGCGCACGTCATGATCCATCATTTGCTGTTTTTCATAATAACGGATGGTATCTGGCGTCACATCAGCCAGTTTTGCCAGCTCACCAATACGATACATATTCACTCCTGATTGATTTTATGCAGCAACGCATCGGCGTACTCACCGCGTAAAAAGTCGGTGTTCAGTCCTGCCTGACGCAGCTTAAGCTCGAGCAGAGCAAGGCGCTTGCTGAGTTCGCCATGCCGCGGGTCGTCCTGACGCACACCCTTCAGCAAGTCTGCCAGAGCCACCGCCTCTCTGCGCTGCTCCAGCTCCGGGGGAAGACACCCTGCATTCTTCAGAAGGCGATAGCCTGCCCGCAGCTCGGCCGGTACATGCGAATCGTCATCGAGAGTTAACGGCTCGCCGCTGCCGGGTAAATTATCGAACTCGCCTTTGGCTTGGGCATCGAGGATATGGCGTTCTGCCCACTGATCCAGTAACCACATTCTACGGCTCCGGGGGATGAACAAAAAGAGTACAGATATTGTAGTGAAGTGGGGATGGGGTAGATATAAAAAAACCCGCCGGGGCGGGTTTTTTTACGTTACTACAGATTACTCTGCAGCAGCTTCTGCTTTCGGCTCAGCACGATCAACCAGCTCGATGTATGCCATCGGCGCGTTGTCGCCTGCACGGAAGCCACACTTCAGAATGCGAGTGTAACCACCGGCGCGGCTCGCGAAACGCGGGCCCAGCTCGTTAAACAGTTTTGCCACGATCTCGTTATCACGAGTGCGGGCGAATGCCAGACGACGATTAGCAACGCTATCAGTCTTGGCAAGAGTAATCAGCGGCTCAACTACGCGACGCAGTTCTTTCGCTTTCGGCAGGGTCGTCTTGATGATTTCATGACGAACCAGCGAACCTGCCATGTTACGGAACATAGCCTGGCGATGGCTGCTGTTGCGGTTCAGTTGACGACCACTCTTACGATGGCGCATGACCTTATCCTTCTCAGTAAAACCTTAACCTGTGATCCGGTTACTCGTCAGCAATGCTTGCTGGTGGCCAGTTTTCCAGGCGCATGCCCAGAGACAGTCCACGGGAAGCCAGCACGTCTTTAATCTCAGTAAGAGATTTTTTACCCAGGTTCGGCGTTTTCAGCAACTCAACCTCGGTACGCTGTACCAGATCACCGATATAGTGGATAGCTTCTGCCTTGAGGCAGTTAGCAGAGCGGACAGTCAATTCCAGATCGTCAACAGGGCGCAGCAGGATCGGATCGAATTCTGGTTTCTCTTCTTTCACTTCTGGCTGACGTACATCACGTAAGTCAACAAAAGCTTCCAGTTGTTCAGCCAGGATGGTTGCCGCACGACGAATCGCCTCTTCAGGATCGATTGTGCCGTTGGTTTCCATTTCGATGACCAGCTTGTCCAGGTCGGTACGCTGTTCTACACGCGCAGCTTCAACATTGTAGGCAATACGCTCTACAGGGCTGTAGCAGGCGTCGACCAGCAGACGGCCGATTGGGCGCTCATCTTCTTCCGAATGAATTCGGGCAGAAGCCGGCACATAACCGCGACCGCGCTGAACTTTGATACGCATGCTGATAGCAGCGTTCTCATCAGTCAGGTGGCAAATCACGTGCTGCGGCTTGACGATTTCGACATCACCGTCGTGGGTAATGTCGGCTGCGGTCACAGGGCCAATGCCAGATTTATTCAAAGTAAGGATGACTTCATCTTTACCCTGAACTCTCACCGCCAGCCCTTTCAGGTTGAGCAGGATTTCAAGGATGTCTTCCTGAACGCCTTCTTTGGTGCTGTACTCGTGCAGTACACCATCAATCTCAACCTCGGTCACCGCGCAACCCGGCATCGATGAGAGCAGAATACGGCGCAGTGCGTTACCCAGAGTATGGCCGAAGCCACGCTCTAAAGGCTCAAGGGTCACCTTGGCGTGCGTCGAACTCACTTGCTCGATATCGACCAGGCGCGGTTTTAGAAACTCTGTCACAGAACCCTGCATTGTGTCCTCTCTTTGGTACTAAGCTTTACTTGGAGTAAAGCTCGACGATCAGGTGTTCGTTAATGTCCGCAGACAGATCAGAACGCTCCGGCTGACGCTTGAACGTACCTTCCATCTTGCCAGCATCAACTTCCAGCCAGGTTGGCTTTTCACGCTGCTCAGCCAGCTCCAGAGCGGCTTTCACGCGAGATTGCTTTTTCGCTTTCTCACGAATGCTGACAACGTCATTCGCTTTAACCTGATAAGAAGCGATGTTAACAACACGACCGTTTACCATAATCGCTTTGTGGCTAACCAGCTGGCGTGCTTCAGCACGAGTGGCGCCGAAGCCCATACGGTATACAACGTTGTCCAGACGACCTTCCAGCAGAGCCAACAGGTTTTCACCGGTGTTGCCTTTCAGACGTGCTGCTTCTTTATAGTAGTTACGGAACTGACGCTCCAGCACACCGTACATACGGCGAACTTTTTGCTTTTCACGCAACTGCACACCATAGTCAGACAGACGCGGCTTACGCGCACCGTGCTGGCCAGGAGCTTGTTCAATTTTACACTTGGTATCGATCGCGCGAACGCCAGACTTAAGGAATAAGTCGGTGCCCTCACGACGGCTCAGCTTGAGCTTAGGACCCAAATATCTTGCCATTTTCTTTCTCCAACTAACCTGGAAAACGCAGCGTTATACGCGACGTTTTTTCGGCGGACGACAACCGTTATGAGGGATCGGAGTCACATCAGTAATATTAGTGATGCGGAAACCAGCGGCGTTCAGTGCACGAATGGTAGATTCGCGACCCGGACCCGGACCTTTGACCATAACTTCCAGATTCTTGATGCCGTATTCTTTTACGGCTTCTGCGCAACGCTCTGCTGCAACCTGAGCTGCGAACGGAGTGGATTTGCGAGAACCACGGAAACCGGAACCACCGGCTGTTGCCCAACCCAGTGCGTTACCCTGACGATCAGTAATGGTAACGATGGTGTTGTTAAAAGAAGCATGGATATGAGCCACGCCGTCAGAGACTTGTTTTCTTACACGCTTACGTGCACGAATTGGTGCCTTTGCCATTATTCAATCACCCCGATTATTTCTTGATCGGTTTACGCGGACCCTTACGGGTACGTGCGTTGGTCTTGGTACGCTGACCGCGAACCGGGAGACCACGACGATGACGCAAACCACGGTAGCAACCAAGGTCCATCAGACGCTTGATGCTCAGGGTGATTTCACGGCGCAGATCACCTTCAACGACAAATTTACCTACTGCTTCACGCAGAATATCAATTTGTTCTTCAGACAGCTCACTGATCTTAACATTTTCAGCGATGCCCGTTTCAGCGCAGATGGCTTTAGAACGGGTTTTGCCGATACCGAAAATAGCGGTTAAAGCGATTACGGTATGTTTGTGATCAGGAATGTTAATGCCTGCTATACGGGCCACTATGCACTCCTACTATTTAATATGTACGCACCATGCTGAAAAGCCCGTTTTCAGGATACTCAAATGGAAACGTACAGACATACAAAAGATTGGCTGGCTAATCTAGCCAGCTCAATCCAACTTTGCAAGAAAAATATGCGAAAAAATCAGCCTTGGCGCTGTTTATGCTTCGGCTCGGCACTGCAAATCACACGGATGACGCCATCACGCTTAACGATTTTGCAGTTACGGCATAATTTCTTGACGGAAGCACGAACTTTCATTTTTACTCTCCGTAACTTCTCGGGCGACCAGTTTTAGCGGCCGTAGCCTTTCAGGTTCGCCTTCTTCAATGCAGACTCATACTGACTGGACATCATCAGAGTTTGCACTTGAGCCATAAAGTCCATAATCACGACAACAACGATAAGCAGCGAGGTCCCACCGAAGTAGAACGGCACTTTCATCGCGTCACGCATGAACTCCGGGATCAGGCAGATAAAAGTAATGTACAACGCACCAACCAGAGTCAGGCGAGTCATCACTTTATCGATATACTTCGCCGTTTGCTCTCCCGGACGAATTCCTGGTACAAATGCACCGGACTTCTTCAGGTTATCTGCTGTTTCACGCGGGTTGAAAACCAACGCCGTGTAGAAGAAACAGAAGAAGATGATTGCAGACGCATAGAGTAACACATAAAGCGGTTGCCCAGGCTGCAAATACAGCGAAATTGTTGTCAGCCAGTTCCAACCAGTACCACCCCCGAACCATGACGTGATGGTTGCCGGGAACAGTATAATACTGGAAGCGAAGATTGCCGGGATTACCCCCGCCATATTCACTTTCAGCGGTAAATGTGTGCTCTGTGCAGCATAGACACGACGACCCTGTTGACGTTTCGCGTAGTTTACCACAATGCGGCGTTGACCACGTTCAACGAATACAACAAAGAAGGTCACTGCAAATACTAATACTGCAACCAACAGCAACAGGAGGAAGTGCAGGTCGCCTTGACGCGCTTGCTCGATAGTATGGGCGATGGCCGGCGGGAGTCCCGCAACGATACCGGCGAAGATAATGATCGAGATACCGTTACCGATACCGCGTTCAGTTATCTGCTCGCCGAGCCACATCAGGAACATAGTCCCTGTGACCAGACTGACAACAGCGGTGAAATAGAATGCAAAGCCTGGATTAATCACCAGGCCCTGCATACCAGGCATATTCGGCAGACCGGTAGCAATACCGATCGACTGGAATATCGCCAGCACCAGAGTACCGTAGCGGGTGTACTGGCTGATCTTACGACGACCAGACTCCCCTTCTTTCTTCAGTTCTGCCAGCGGTTGATAAACCACCGTCAGCAGCTGCACGATGATAGATGCCGAAATGTACGGCATAATCCCCAGTGCAAAGATAGAAGCACGGCTGAGAGCACCACCAGAGAACATGTTGAACATTTCAATGATGGTGCCTCGCTGTTGCTCAAGCAGTTTGGCAAGTACAGCGGCATCAATACCAGGGATCGGAATAAAAGAGCCAATACGGAACACTATCAGCGCACCGACCACAAACAGAAGTCTGCGTTTCAGTTCGCCAAGGCCACCTTTGGCACTTTGAAAATCTAATCCCGGTTGTTTAGCCATCTGCTACTTATTCCTCAATTTTACCGCCAGCAGCTTCGATAGCAGCACGAGCACCTTTAGTCACACGCAGGCCACGAACAGTTACCGGACGAGTTACCTCACCAGACAGGATCACTTTCGCGAACTCGATCTGGACACCGATAATGTTAGCCGCTTTCAGCGCGTTCAGGTCTACTACATCGCCTTCTACGTGAGCCAGATCGGAGAGACGGATCTCTGCGGTGATCATCGCTTTACGAGAAGTGAAGCCGAATTTCGGCAGACGACGGTACAGAGGCATCTGACCACCCTCGAAACCGCGACGTACGCCACCGCCAGAACGAGATTTCTGACCTTTGTGACCACGACCACCGGTTTTACCGAGGCCAGAACCGATACCACGACCCAGGCGTTTACCCGCCTTTTTGGAGCCTTCGGCCGGAGACAGAGTATTTAAACGCATCTCTTACTCCTCAACTTTAACCATGAAGGAAACCGCGTTGACCATACCACGAACAGCAGGAGTATCCTCGCGCTCTACGGTGTGACCAATACGACGCAGACCCAGGCCAAGCAGCGTTGCCTTGTGTTTCGGCAGACGACCGATTGCACTGCGGGTTTGAGTAATTTTAATAGTCTTTGCCATGGTTTATTTCCCCAGAATTTCTTCAACGGATTTACCACGCTTGGCAGCGACCATATCCGGGGACTTCATGTTTTCCAGACCGTCGATAGTTGCACGAACCACGTTAATCGGGTTAGTGGAACCATACGCTTTAGCCAGAACGTTACGAACCCCAGCGACTTCCAGAACGGCGCGCATTGCACCACCGGCGATGATACCGGTACCTTCGGAAGCCGGCTGCATGAATACACGAGAACCCGTGTGAGTACCCTTAACCGGGTGCTGCAGGGTGCCGTGGTTCAGCGCGACGTTAATCATATTGCGACGGGCTTTTTCCATCGCTTTCTGGATCGCTGCTGGAACTTCACGCGCTTTACCGTAACCAAAACCAACGCGACCGTTGCCATCGCCTACTACAGTCAGAGCTGTGAAGGAGAAAATACGACCACCTTTAACGGTTTTAGATACGCGGTTTACCGCGATCAGCTTTTCCTGCAGTTCGCCAGCTTGTTTTTCGATGTGAGCCATCTTACACCTCTACCTTAGAACTGAAGGCCAGCTTCACGGGCAGCATCTGCCAGTGCCTGGACACGACCATGATATTGGAACCCGGAACGGTCAAAGGAAACATCTTTGATGCCTTTTTCCAGAGCGCGTTCAGCGACAGCTTTACCCACAGCTGCAGCAGCGTCTTTGTTACCGGTGTACTTCAGTTGTTCAGCGATAGCTTTTTCTACAGTAGAAGCAGCTACCAGAACTTCAGAACCATTCGGTGCAATTACCTGTGCGTAAATGTGACGCGGGGTACGATGTACCACCAGGCGAGTTGCGCCCAGCTCCTGGAGCTTGCGGCGTGCGCGGGTCGCACGACGGATACGAGCAGATTTCTTATCCATAGTGTTACCTTACTTCTTCTTAGCCTCTTTGGTACGCACGACTTCGTCGGCGTAACGAACACCCTTGCCTTTGTAAGGCTCAGGACGACGGTAGGCGCGCAGATCTGCTGCAACCTGGCCGATCACCTGCTTATCAGCGCCTTTCAGCACGATTTCAGTCTGAGTCGGACATTCTGCAGTAATACCCGCAGGCAGCTGATGATCAACCGGGTGAGAGAAACCTAAAGCCAGGTTTACTACATTCCCTTTGACCGCTGCACGATAACCTACACCAACCAGCTGCAGCTTCTTAGTGAAGCCTTCGGTAACACCGATAACCATTGAGTTCAGCAGGGCACGCGCGGTACCAGCCTGAGCCCAACCGTCTGCGTAACCATCACGCGGACCGAAGGTCAGTGCATTATCTGCATGTTTAACTTCAACAGCATCGTTGAGAGTACGAGTCAGCTCGCCGTTTTTACCTTTGATCGTAATAACCTGACCGTTGATTTTTACATCAACGCCGGCAGGAACAACGACCGGTGCTTTAGCAACACGAGACATTTTTTCCTCCGATTAGGCTACGTAGCAGATAATTTCGCCACCAAGACCAGCCTGGCGCGCTGCACGATCAGTCATAACACCTTTAGAGGTAGAAACAACTGCGATACCCAGACCGGCCATAACTTTCGGCAGCTCATCTTTTTTCTTATAGATGCGCAGGCCTGGGCGGCTGACACGCTGAATGCTTTCTACAACAGCTTTACCCTGGAAATACTTAAGAGTCAGTTCCAGTTCCGGCTTGGTGTCGCCTTCAACTTTAAAATCTTCGATAAAACCTTCTTCCTTCAGCACGTTGGCGATTGCCACTTTCAGCTTGGAGGAAGGCATGGTGACCGCAGCTTTGTTCGCGGCCTGACCGTTACGGATACGGGTCAGCATATCCGCGATCGGATCTTGCATGCTCATCTGTCTTTACTCCCGTGATTCAATTGGTGACAATTACCAGCTAGCCTTTTTCAGACCCGGGATTTCACCGCGCATAGCGGCTTCACGGACCTTAATACGGCTCAACCCGAACTTCCGCAGGAAACCATGCGGACGACCTGTTTGACGGCAGCGGTTACGCTGACGAGACGGGCTGGAATCACGCGGCAGAGTCTGCAGCTTGAGAACGGCATTCCAACGATCTTCGTCGGTTGCGTTCACATCAGAGATGATAGCTTTCAGTTCAGCGCGTTTAGCGAAGAATTTATCAGCTAAAGCCACGCGCTTTACTTCGCGTGCTTTCATTGATTGCTTAGCCATTAAGTAACCCTACCTTACTTGCGGAACGGGAAGTCAAAGGCAGCCAGCAGAGCACGGCCTTCTTCGTCAGATTTCGCAGTAGTGGTAATGGTAATATCCAAACCACGAACGCGGTCGACTTTATCGTAGTCGATTTCTGGGAAGATGATCTGCTCACGGACACCCATGCTGTAGTTGCCACGACCGTCGAAAGACTTAGCGGACAGGCCGCGGAAGTCACGAATACGCGGTACAGCAATAGTGATCAGGCGCTCAAAGAACTCCCACATGCGTTCGCCACGCAGAGTTACTTTACAGCCGATCGGATAGCCCTGACGGATTTTGAAGCCTGCAACTGATTTGCGTGCTTTGGTGATCAGCGGTTTTTGACCGGAGATTGCTGCCAGGTCAGCTGCTGCGTTATCCAGCAGTTTCTTGTCAGCGATCGCTTCACCAACACCCATGTTCAGGGTGATCTTCTCGACCCGAGGGACTTGCATGACAGAATTGTAGTTAAACTCAGTCATGAGTTTCTTAACTACTTCGTCTTTGTAGTAATCATGCAGTTTCGCCATCGTACTACTCCAAATTACTTGATAGTTTCGCTGTTAGACTTGAAGAAACGGACTTTTTTGCCGTCTTCGAATCTAAAGCCTACACGGTCAGCCTTGCCGGTTGCCGCATTGAAGATTGCAACGTTAGAAACCTGAATTGCAGCTTCTTTTTCAACGATGCCGCCTGGTTGGTTCAGAGCCGGAACCGGCTTCTGGTGTTTCTTAACCAGGTTGATACCTTCAACAATGACCTTGCCGGAAGACAGGACATTCTTAACTTTACCGCGCTTACCTTTATCTTTACCGGTTAACACGATAACTTCGTCATCACGACGGATTTTCGCTGCCATGATTCGCTCCTTAGAGTACTTCTGGTGCCAGAGAGATAATTTTCATGAACTTCTCGGTACGAAGTTCACGAGTTACCGGCCCAAAAATACGCGTACCGATAGGCTGCTCGCTGTTATTGTTCAGAATAACGCATGCATTACCATCGAAGCGAATGACAGAACCGTCCGGGCGACGAACACCCTTCTTGGTGCGCACCACTACCGCCTTCAGCACATCACCTTTTTTGACCTTACCACGCGGAATTGCTTCTTTGATGGTGATCTTGATGATGTCGCCTACGCCTGCGTAGCGACGGTGCGAGCCACCCAGAACCTTGATACACATTACGCGACGTGCACCGGAGTTGTCGGCGACGTTCAGCATAGTCTGTTCTTGGATCATTTTAGTGCTCCGCTAATGTCAACTACTACTGAGACCCGAAAATTAGGGTCGTTAAAAAGCCCCATATCGAGGGCGCGGCATTATAACACCACAAACCAGATATGGGTAGAAAAAATAAACGGCTCATCGCTGAGCCGTTTATCCGTATCGAGAATGCGTACTCTATTACAGAACCGCTTTCTCTACAACGCGAACCAGCGTCCAGGACTTAGTCTTGGACAGCGGACGGCATTCGCGGATTTCAACCTTGTCGCCGATACCGCATTCGTTGTTCTCGTCATGTACGTGCAGTTTGGTCGTACGTTTGATGAATTTGCCGTAAACCGGGTGTTTCACCATACGTTCGATAGCAACAACAATGGATTTCTCCATTTTGTCGCTAACTACGCGACCTTGCAGAGTACGGATTTTATCGGTCATTACGCACCCGCCTTCTGAGTCAGTAAAGTCTTAACGCGTGCAACATCACGACGCACTTGCTTCAGCAGATGAGTCTGTTGCAGCTGGCCACTTGCAGCCTGCATGCGCAGGTTGAACTGCTCACGCAGCAGGTTCAGCAGCTCAGCGTTCAGCTCTTCAACGCTTTTTTCACGCAGCTCTTTTGCTTTCATTACATCACCGTCTTAGTTACAAAGGTGGTTTTGATCGGCAGTTTCGCTGCTGCCAGGCCGAATGCTTCACGGGCCAGCTCTTCCGGTACACCGTCCATTTCATACAGGACTTTACCCGGCTGAATCAAGGCAACCCAGTACTCCACGTTACCTTTACCTTTACCCATACGAACTTCCAGCGGCTTCTCGGTGATCGGTTTGTCCGGGAATACACGGATCCAGATCTTACCTTGACGCTTAACTGCACGGGTCATAGCACGACGTGCTGCTTCGATCTGACGTGCAGTCAGACGACCACGGCCAACAGCTTTCAGACCGAAAGTGCCGAAGCTAACATCCGTACCCTGCGCCAGACCACGGTTGCGGCCTTTGTGCACTTTACGGAATTTTGTACGCTTTGGTTGTAACATCAGCGACGCTCCTTATTTACGGCCTTTACGCTGCTGCTTTTTAGGTTGAGCAGCCGGTTCCGGTTGTTCAACAGCAGCCATACCACCCAGGATCTCACCTTTGAAGATCCATACCTTAACGCCGATTACACCGTAAGTGGTGTGCGCTTCAGAGGTGTTGTAGTCGATGTCAGCACGCAGAGTGTGCAGCGGTACGCGACCTTCACGGTACCATTCGGTACGTGCGATTTCCGCGCCGCCCAGACGGCCGCTAACTTCAACTTTGATACCTTTAGCGCCCAGACGCATTGCGTTCTGTACAGCACGCTTCATCGCACGACGGAACATAACGCGACGTTCCAGCTGAGAAGTGATGCTGTCAGCAACCAGTTTTGCGTCCAGTTCAGGTTTACGAACTTCGGCGATATTGATCTGTGCAGGTACGCCAGCGATATCCGCTACGACCTTGCGCAGTTTTTCTACGTCTTCGCCTTTCTTACCGATAACGATACCCGGGCGAGCGGTGTGAATGGTCACACGGATGCTCTTAGCCGGACGCTCGATAACGATGCGAGATACAGACGCTTTAGCCAGTTCTTTAGTCAGGAACTGACGTACTTTAAAATCGCTGTCCAGGTTGTCAGCGAATTCTTTGGTGTTCGCGAACCAGGTAGAGTTCCATGGTTTGACAATACCCAGGCGAATACCATTAGGATGTACTTTCTGACCCATTGCTAGTCTCCAGAGTCTCAGCGATCGGACACAACCACAGTGATGTGGCTGGTGCGCTTCAGGATGCGATCTGCACGACCTTTAGCACGCGGCATAATGCGCTTCATGCTCGGGCCTTCGTCTACGAAAATTTTCGCAACTTTCAGATCATCAATGTCAGCGCCATCGTTGTGTTCAGCGTTAGCAATGGCAGATTCCAGTACCTTCTTGACCAGTACAGCAGCTTTTTTGTTGGTGTAGGTCAGAATATCCAGGGCCTGCGACACTTTCTTACCGCGAATCAGGTCAGCTACAAGGCGAACCTTCTGAGCAGAAGAACGAGCATGGCGATGTTGAGCTAAAGTTTCCATCTCTTCCTCCTACCTTATTTCTTCTTCGCTTTTTTATCAGCAGCGTGGCCGCGATAAGTACGAGTCGGTGCGAATTCACCCAGTTTGTGACCGACCATTTCGTCGGAAACAAATACTGGAACGTGCTGACGACCATTATGGACAGCGATGGTCAAACCGATCATGTTAGGAAAGATCGTTGAACGACGGGACCAAGTGCGCAGGGGCTTCTTGTCTCCGCTTTCCACCGCTTTCTCTACCTTCTTCAGCAAGTGCAGGTCAATAAAAGGACCTTTCTTGAGAGAACGTGGCATGGCTTATCCTCTAAAATTATTTGCTACGGCGACGTACGATGAATTTATCAGTACGCTTGTTGCTGCGGGTCTTCTTACCTTTGGTCTGCAGGCCCCACGGGGATACCGGGTGCTTACCAAAGTTACGACCTTCACCACCACCATGTGGGTGGTCTACTGGGTTCATCGCAGTACCGCGAACGGTAGGACGAACACCACGCCAGCGTGCAGCACCTGCTTTACCCAGAACGCGCAGCATATGCTCAGCATTGCCAACTTCGCCCAGAGTAGCGCGGCAGTCTGCTTCGACTTTACGCATTTCACCAGAACGCAGACGCAGGGTGACATAAGCACCGTCGCGAGCAACAATCTGAACGTAAGTACCAGCGGAACGAGCCAGCTGACCGCCTTTACCTGGTTTCATTTCTACGTTATGAACGGTAGAACCAACCGGGATATTGCGCATCGGCAGGGTGTTGCCTGCTTTGATTGCAGCATCAACGCCAGACTGAATCTGGTCGCCAGCTTTCAGGCCTTTCGGGGCCAGGATGTAACGGCGCTCGCCGTCTTTGTACAGAACCAGCGCGATGTTCGCGGAACGGTTCGGATCGTACTCAAGACGTTCAACAACTGCCGGGATACCATCTTTGTTGCGTTTGAAGTCAACAATACGGTAAGCCTGCTTGTGGCCACCACCGATATGACGGGTGGTGATACGGCCATTGTTGTTACGACCACCGGATTTGCTGTTTTTTTCCAGCAACGGAGCAAAAGGTTTGCCCTTGTGCAGCTCTGGGTTAACCACTTTAACGACGTGGCGACGACCCGGAGATGTCGGTTTACATTTAACAACTGCCATTGTATTACTCCTCCGACTTACTCAGCGCCGCCAACGAAGTCCAGATTCTGGCCTTCTTTCAGGGTGACGTAAGCTTTTTTCCAGTCGCTACGACGACCGATACGCTGTCCGTGACGTTTAACTTTCCCTTTAACAACCAGGGTGTTAACGACTTCGACTTCGACTTCAAACAGTTTCTGCACAGCAGCTTTGATTTCTGCTTTGGTCGCGTCTTTAGCAACTTTGAGAACGATGGTGTTTGTTTTTTCCATCGCAGTAGACGCTTTTTCAGAAACGTGCGGTGCGCGCAGCACCTTCAGCAGACGTTCTTCACGAATCATGCCAGCATCTCCTCAACTTGCTTAACAGCATCAGCAGTCATTACGACTTTGTCGAAGGCGATCAGGCTAACCGGGTCGATACCGTTCGCATCACGTACGTCAACCTTGTGCAGGTTACGTGCGGCCAGGAACAGGTTCTCGTCCAGCTCACCGGTGATGATCAGCACATCTTCCAGAGCCATGTCTTTCAGTTTCTGTGCCAGCAGCTTAGTTTTCGGCGCTTCAACAGAGAACTTCTCGACAACGATCAGACGATCCTGACGTACCAGTTCGGACAGGATGCTTTTCAGCGCGCCGCGGTACATCTTCTTGTTAACTTTTTGACTGTGGTCCTGCGGACGAGCAGCAAAGGTCACGCCACCGGAACGCCAGATCGGGCTCTTGATAGAACCAGAACGCGCACGGCCGGTACCTTTCTGGCGCCACGGTTTTTTACCGGAGCCAGTGATTTCAGCACGAGTCTTCTGAGCACGAGTGCCCTGACGCGCACCAGCTGCATAAGCAACAACAACCTGGTGAACCAGCGCTTCGTTGAAATCACGACCGAAGGTAGTTTCGGAAACAGTCAGCGCGCTCTGCGCGTCTTTCAATACTAATTCCATTGCTATCTCCTCACGCCTTCACAGCTGGTTTAACGATCAGGTCGCTACCGGTCGCACCCGGGACAGCACCTTTAACCAGCAGCAGGTTGCGCTCAGCGTCAACACGTACTACGTCCAGGCTCTGAACGGTTACACGCTCATTACCCAGCTGACCTGCCATTTTCTTGCCTTTGAACACTTTGCCCGGAGTCTGGTTCTGACCGATAGAACCCGGAACGCGGTGAGACAAGGAGTTACCGTGAGTAGCGTCCTGGGTACGGAAGTTCCAGCGCTTAACGGTACCAGCAAAACCTTTACCTTTAGAGGTACCGGTTACGTCAACTTTTTTAACGTCAGCAAACAGTTCAACGCTAATGTTCTGACCTACGGTGAATTCTTCGCCGTCAGCCAGACGGAATTCCCACAGACCACGGCCAGCTTCAACGCCAGCTTTAGCGAAGTGACCCGCTTCCGGCTTGGTTACACGGTTAGCTTTTTTAGCACCGGTGGTAACCTGGATTGCGCGGTAGCCATCGTTAGCCAGGTCTTTAACCTGAGTAACACGGTTTGCTTCAACTTCGATTACGGTTACTGGGATAGAAACGCCATCTTCAGTGAAGATGCGGGTCATGCCCACTTTTTTACCGACTAAACCAATCATTGTTTCAACCTCTCAATCGCTCGATGACCTGATTAACCCAGGCTGATCTGCACGTCTACACCGGCAGCCAGATCCAGACGCATCAGAGCATCAACGGTTTTTTCAGTTGGCTCAACGATGTCAACCAGACGCTTGTGAGTGCGAATTTCGTACTGGTCACGCGCGTCTTTGTTGACGTGCGGGGAGATCAGAACGGTAAAGCGCTCTTTGCGGGTCGGCAGCGGGATCGGACCACGGACTTGCGCACCAGTGCGCTTAGCAGTCTCGACGATTTCCGCGGTTGATTGATCGATCAGACGATGATCAAACGCTTTCAGGCGGATACGGATTCTTTGGTTCTGCATGAGACCAGAGCTCCAATTATTTTATAGACGAAATGATTACTCCTCATACCCATTACGATTGATGGGAGAGTGTAACCGTTCTTACATAGTCCCCCGATTGGGGACATTGTTTGATAACCCAACTGCGATTACCAGGGTTCATATTGAACCGGCCGTCAACTTTGACAGGCCCGCGCATTATACGCAAATTCTGGCGCTACGCAAGTGCTGTTTAGAAAATCATCACCAGGATTTGCGCGCCTTCGCGCCAGCGAACTGTACGGACCGACAACGCGGCAAATTAACGCGGGTAGCGCCATCCATTCCAGGAAAGTCCTTTTTGCACCGGACGGGTGACAATAAGCATAGTGAGGCGATGTTCTTTGACGATTACGGGGTTAACCATGCTCGCCGCCCTCCCCTTCTTGCTGTGCTATAGCGGATTGACCTTAGCCTTATGCCTCCAGGACCTGCGTCACGGCCTGCTGCCCGACCGTTACACCTGTCCCCTGCTGTGGAGCGGTTTACTTTTTTATCTTTGTCTGGCGCCGCACCAGCTTCATGATGCCGTCTGGGGGGCGATAGGCGGCTATCTATGTTTGGCTGCGCTTTACTGGCTATATCGCGGGATCCGCGGCTATGAGGGGTTGGGGTATGGGGATATCAAATATCTCGCCGCCCTAGGCGCCTGGCATGGCTGGCAATTGTTGCCGCAGCTGCTACTGGTGGCATCGCTGCTCGCCGGCACGGTGTGGGCAGTATCAGGTTTGCACGCCAGGTACGGCGGGAGCAGTAAATGGAGGGGGAACAACCCGCTGCCGTTTGGGCCATTTCTGGCGGCCGCGGGTTTCTGGTGCGGGTGTCAGACGCTGGCTAGTCTGACACTTTGATCTGCGACTGCAGGTAATTTTGCAGGCCGATTTTGCCGATCAGATCGAGTTCGGTTTCCAGCCAGTCAATATGGCCTTCTTCATCCGCCAGGATCTCAATCATCATATCGCGGCTGACGTAGTCATGGACGCTGTCGGCATAGGCGATCGCCTCGCGCAGATTTTGCGCCCCTTCCAGCTCCAGTCTTAAATCGGACTGCAGCATCTCTTCCACATCTTCACCGATGCCAAGTTTGCCGAGATCCTGCAGATTAGGGATACCTTCGAGAAAAAGAATACGCTCGATGTATTTATCGGCATGCTTCATTTCGTCGATGGATTCGTGGTACTCGATATCGTTGAGGCGCATCAGGCCCCAGTTTTTGAACATTCTCGCATGGAGAAAGTACTGATTAATTGCGACCAGCTCATTTCCCAATAATTTATTGAGATAACTTATGATTTTGACATCACCTTTCATTATATAGTCCCTCCGCTTCCACTCATTGAAGCGTAGTCCGGCCTATAGGGATGTCAAAAGAGAAGCGTGGACTTCAGGCGATTTCTTTGAATTCCGGCATGGTGGTTAATTCATCTTCCATAACTTCCCGCGCCGCGCGAACACACTTACCGCATTGATTTCCAACGGGAACAAACTTACGTAATTGCTGAAAAGATTGCGGTTGAAACTGGCGGACAACCTGGCGAATTTTTTTATCGCTGATGCCATTGCACAAACAAACGTACATATAAACTCCCGTTCAATTTATGCACAAATATTAAATGAGAATAGTTATGATTACAATAGACCATTTACTCAATATCCGCCGCAGCGCACGTTATGAATCGCCAGCATAACCGCCTTTTTCGCTGAACGACGGACAGCAAAAAGGGCGCCGAAGCGCCCTTTTTTATTCAAAGCTAACGAATTAGCCCAGAACTTTAGCTACAACGCCCGCGCCAACGGTACGGCCGCCTTCACGGATTGCGAAACGCAGACCGTCGTCCATCGCGATCGGGTGGATCAGGGTAACAACCATTTTGATGTTGTCGCCCG